>JAYVDG010000295.1:0-2046 GCA_043749525.1 Phenylobacterium sp. | reverse complement strand
CCAGCACCGCGACCGGGTCGAAGCCGTCGGAGGGATAGACCATGGCCGCGCCGTGGGTCAGGCAGCCGAGGTTACCCATCACCATGCCGAAGCAGTGGTAGAGCGGCACCGGCAGGCAGAGCCGGTCGCCGGCCACCAGGCCAATAGCCTCGCCCACGAAGAAGCCGTTGTTGAGGATGTTGCGGTGGCTGAGGGTCGCGCCCTTGGGCAGGCCGGTGGTGCCGCTGGTGAACTGGATGTTGATGGGGTCGGTCGCCTTAAGGGTCGGCTCGATGGCGGCGAGCCGCAACATGTCGGCCGTCGCGGAGAGACCAGGAACGGACTCGAAGGGCAGCCAGCCCGACCTGGGGTCGCCGCCTATCTGGATTACAGTTTTAAGTTGTGGAAGGCGGGCCGAGGCCAGTTGGCCGAGCCGGCTGGTGGCGATCTCCGGGGCCAGGCTGTCGATCATGTCGGCGTAGAGGCTGGTCTTGAAGCTTTCGGCCGCGACCAAGACCTTAACCCCCACCTTGTTCAGGGTGTATTCGACCTCGGAGAGCCGATAGGCGGGGTTGATGGTCACCAGGATCAGGCCGGCGCGGGCGGCGGCGAACTGGGTCAGGGTCCACTCGGCGCGGTTGGGAGACCAGATTCCGATGCGGTCGCCGGGCTCGAGGCCCAACGCCAGCAGTCCGGCCGCCATGGCCGTTGAGTGACCGTCAAGGTCCCGCCAAGTCCAGCGGATCGCCTGGTGAACGGAGACCACCGCCTCCTGGTCGGGCCAGCGGCGGGCGGCCTCGTCCAGGGCCTGGCCGATGGTGTCCTCGCGCAGGGGCGGGGTCGTCGCTCCGCGGGCGATGGCGTCGTGCATGTTGGTCTCCTCCCGGCGGGAGCTTCGCGCAAGTTCGCGCCCATGACCATGCGGGGTTCCAACCCTGTCGCCCGACCGTTACGGAAGGGGGAAGTTGAACGGAGGCAGAGACCATGACCCGCAAGCCCGATGGAACCTGGGACAAGTCCAACCTCCCCAGCCGCCACGTGACCGAGGGCCCGGCCCGGGCCCCGCACCGGTCGTACTACTACGCCATGGGCCTGGGCAGTCGCGAGATCGCCCAGCCGTTCGTCGGCGTCGCCTCCTGCTGGAACGAGGCCGCGCCCTGCAACACCGCCCTGATGCGCCAGGCGCACGCGGTGTCCGAGGGCGTGAAGGCGGCCGGAGCCACGCCGCGCGAGTTCTGCACCATCACCGTCACCGACGGCATCGCGATGGGCCACGAGGGGATGCGCTCGTCCCTGGTCAGCCGCGACGTCATCGCCGACTCCGTCGAGCTGACGATGCGCGGCCACGGCTATGACGCCCTGGTGGGCATCGCCGGCTGCGACAAGTCTCTGCCGGGGATGATGATGGCCATGCTGCGGCTGAACGTGCCCAGCGTCTTCCTCTATGGCGGCTCCATCCTGCCGGGTTCGTGGCAGGGCCGCGACGTGACGGTGGTGGACGTCTTCGAAGGCGTCGGCATGCACTCGGCCGGCAAGATGAGCCTGGAGGACCTGTGCTCGCTGGAGCAGCACGCCTGTCCGTCGGACGGCGCCTGCGGCGGCCAGTTCACCGCCAACACCATGGCCTGCGTTTCGGAAGCCATTGGTCTCGCCCTGCCGCTCTCGGCCTCGCTGCCCGCGCCCTATCTGAGCCGCGACGCCTATGCGGTGGCCTCGGGGGAGACGGTGGTGCGGCTGATCGCCGAGCAACTGCGGCCCCGCGACATCGTCACCCGCAAGTCCTTCGAGAACGCGGCCGCCGTGGTCGCGGCGACCGGCGGCTCCACCAATGGTGGCCTGCATCTGCCGGCCATGGCCCACGAGTGCGGCATCGAGTTCACCCTGCGCGACTTCGCCGAGATCGCTCAGCGCACCCCGCACATCGCCGACCTGAAGCCCGGCGGCCGCTTCGTGGCCAAGGACATGGGGGAGGCGGGCGGCATGCCCATGCTGCTGAAGACCCTGCTGGAGGGCGGCTTCATCCACGGCGACTGCATGACCGTGACGGGCAAGACCATCGCCGAGAAC
>JAYVDG010000294.1:0-2046 GCA_043749525.1 Phenylobacterium sp. | reverse complement strand
CGCCGCCGCCGCGTTGGGCCCCGCGCCGCTGGAACTGCGCCGCCTCGCTGTCCGGCCCGATTGACCGGACCTGGTCGAGATAGGTCAGCATGGCCGGATGGGTCTCCGCCGCGACCAAGAGCTCGATGAACCGGCCGAAGACGTGGGGCCGGATGGCCTCGGCCTCGAAGGGTCCGACTACGGTCCCGGTGATCGCCTTGGTGGCCGAGACGGTGAAATGGTTGGCCCAGAACAGGGTCCAGCGTTCCCGGAAGGCCGCATCGGTGCTGGCGCCCAACTGGGTGCGGGCCAGGAAATCGGTGCTGATGTCCTGGCGCAGCATGTTCCCGATCACCTTCACCGGGTCGCGCGGCTCGCGCTTTCTGCCGGCGGCGTCGGCCATGGCGGCGTCAGGCGCGCCGGGCGCGGGGCGCACATCGGCGGCCTTTTCGACCCGCTCCTGGCGGCGCTCGCGTTGATAGTCGCGGAAGGCGGCCATGCGCTGGGCGCTGGTTTCGGTCACGCCGGCGGGCTGGTCGGCCCCGGAGCCACGGATCTGGGCGCGCAGGAAGCCCTGCGGATCGGCCTTCGCCGCGGCCAGTTCACCGGGCTTGGCGCCCAGGCCAAAGCGGGTGACCGCGATCGCGGCCTTCATGTCCTGATCGGCAAGCGCCACGACGTGCCTCCTTGCGCTTGTCCCTCGCCGCGGTCATGTCACCCAAAGGCGGCGCGATGCGGGCCGGAACGTTACGGGAGCATCTCAAACTTGGCGCGAGGATTTCACGAACCCGGGGACAAGCCCAGACGGTTCTACAGCTCCGTTTCTGTCGCGCAGGTGAACGGCGGATTCGCCATAACCCTGGACACCCGAACCTTGCGCGGCCCCAAGGGTGGCCAAGTGATCCTGCCGACCCGCGCCTTGGCCGATCAGGTGGCGCAGGAGTGGGCCGAGCAGGGCGAGACCCTGCTCCTGGCCGGCATGCACGCCACGCGCCTGGCCAACACCGCCATCGAGTCGATCCCTCAGGCCCGCGAGGCCACCGCCCAGTCCATCGCCGATTACGCCGCCTCCGACCTCGTCTGCTACTTCGCCACGGAGCCCGCCGGCCTGGTGGAGCGTGAGGCGCGGCTCTGGGGGCCGGTGCTGGACCGGATCGAGGCGGAAACAGCCCTGCGGTTCGTTCGCGCCGCCGGGATCGTGCATCAGGCCCAGCCGCCGCAGACCCTTGCGCGCATCAAGGCGCTGGCGCTGGAGCTGGACGACTTCGCGCTCACCGGCCTCGCGTTCGGGACGGCGCTGTTCGGCTCGGCGGTGCTCGCCATCTCGCTGCATCGCGGCTGGCTGAGCGCTCAGGAGGCGTTCGACCTCTCGCGCCTCGATGATGTCTGGCAAGAGGAGAAGTGGGGCGTCGACGACGAGGCCGCCGAACGCACGGCGCGCCTGCACGGCGAGGCGCTGATGCTGGAGCGCTGGTTGCGGGGATTGGTTACAGTCTAGCTTTCGGCCCGGAATTTGCCCCGAAACCTCCGAATCCTCGGCGTTTGTGCCGGAATGGAGCGGAGCAGAGCGAAGTGGTCGCGTCGGTCGCGTCATACGGCAGTCTCAATCTGATCCAGGCGCGGGCTGTCTCGCCGGGCCAGATCGCGCCTGTGCCGGCCGCCCCGATCTCTCGCGACCGGCCCCGCCCGAACGCCCAGCACGCCGCCTCCGCCGTGGCCTTCGCGCCCGCCGCCATGGCCGCCCTGATCACTGCGCAGGAACACGAAACCGCCGGCGCCGCGCCGCTCGCCCGCCTGCGCACCGTGCACGTCCTTGACCAGCTGATCGCCACCCTGGACGATGCGGAGACGGCGATGGGCTCGCCCGTCTCGATGCAACGGCTGGAGACCGCGCGTCAGCGCCTCTCCGAGATGGCCACCACCGCCTGATCCGACTGCTTGCCAGCCCTGCGCGTGCGCTCTACCCCTTGCCGCAACTAGAGCCCTTCCCACTCAGGTTGATTCAACCTGAGTGGAGGAGAAGGGCTCCAGACATAGACGACGACCCTGTTCTTTCCCGGTTGGCTT
>JAYVDG010000293.1:0-2047 GCA_043749525.1 Phenylobacterium sp. | reverse complement strand
AGCGCGCCCGACACCCCCTATGCGCGGATTGGGGTCATGGAGGTGGTGAACGGCGGCGCCCTGGCGATCAGCGGCGGCAAGGCCGACGGGCTGTTCTCCGGGCTGCCGGCCTGGGAGGCGCAACTGAACGCGGGGCTGCGGATCACCGCCATCGGCGGGTCCGACAACCACGACGCCACCCTCGATCCCGCCAAGGCGCCGGCGGTGGGCATGCCCACCACGGTGGTCCAAGCCACGGAGTTGTCCCAGACCGCGATCCTGGAGGCCATCGTTAAGGGTCATGTCTTCATCGACGTCAGCGGGTCGCGGGACCGGCTTGTCGAGGTCAGCGCCCAGGCCGGCGGGGCGGCCGCGCAGATGGGCGACGTGCTGATCGCGCCCGCCGGGACAACCGTCCGGGTGAGCGTCCACGTCGTCGGCGGGGCGGGGAACAGGCTCGCCCTGGCCGGACCCTCCGCGGCGCTCGCCGGCCCACTGGACCAGGCCGTGACCCGCGCCGACGAGACCGCGACCTTCAACCTGGTGACCGACGGAAGGCCCGGCTGGCTGCGGGTGGATCTGTGGGGCGCCGACGGACGGTTGGTGGTGCTGACCAACCCTATCTACCTGAGGTCATCAAAGGCCCCCTGATCTGGCGTGGCGCCCTGTCGCACCCAGGCTTGAAGGGTGTTCTTAACCCTCTCTGGTCACAGTGAACTCGTCGCGCGTGGCGGCGAAACACAAGGACTGTCCGGGTCTTACGGGGAATCCACCCCAGACCCGGCCCGAAGGACACTAATGGGTCTCAGCCCCGACTCTCGCGCCCGGTTCAACCTCGAACGCGCCTCTGTGCTCCTGCTGGAGGAATCGACGATGGGCATGAGCATCCTGGTGCAGATCCTCAGCGGATTCGGCGCCAAGGTGCTGCATCGCGCCGAGAGCGTGGAAGAGGCCCAGGCTCTCGTCGGCAAGGTCGAGCTGGATCTGGTGGTGGCCGACGCCCTGGGGGTGTCCGGCGCGGGCTATGACTTCGTGAGCTGGCTGCGCCGCTCGCGCATCGAACCCAATTGCTACGTGCCGGTGTTGCTGACCGCGGGACATACCCCGGGCGGCGCCGTGCAGAAGGCCCGCGACTGCGGCGCCCACTTCGTCATGACCAAGCCGCTGACCCCCATCACGGTGCTGGAGCGGGTGCTGTGGATCGCCCGCGAGGGCCGGCGGTTCGTGGAGAGCGACACCTATATGGGCCCCGATCGGCGCTTCAAGAACGAAGGCGTGCCGGCCGGACAGGTCGGGCGGCGGCGTGACGATCTCGTCGGCGATGTCGGCGAGGCCAGTACGCCCAACATGGAACAGGACAGCATCGACGGCATGCTGAAGACACGGCGGGTGAACCTTTGAGCGCGGTAAAAATTCACATACCAGCCGTGCGGTTGGCCAAGCTGCTGCGCACGCCGGGCGGCACGCCCGTCGTCGACGCGGTCAAGCGGGCGGGGGCGGGGCTGGAAAGCCTGCGCGCCGAGTGCCTGGACGAGCTCCGGGTGACCCTGGACCAGGCCGAGCTGTGCGCCAACCGCGCCAATGGCGAGTACGATCCGGCGGTCGCCGCCGAGCTCTACGCCATCGCCAGCAACGCCATCGGGGTGCCCACCGCCTGTGGGCTGGCGCCGATCGACACCGCGCTGGTGAGCCTCGCTGACCTCACCGACTATCTGAAGATCCGCAAGACCTGGGACGCCAACGCCGTAGCCGTCCACCTGCGCGCCTTCCGCCTGCTGCTGCATACGGAAGCCGGCAAGGACAGCAACGGCACCAAGGCGATCCTGGAAGGCCTGCGCCGGGTCAGCCAGCGCTACGCCAAGCCGGAAGCCAAATCGGACGCGGCGCCCAGCGCGGCGGCGGGGTAGGGCTTTACGCGCCCGCCCCAGCCGCTTCACTGGCGCATGGCTGAAGACAGTATCCGAGACCCGGGGGCTCGCGAGGTGTTCGAGCCGATCGTCCGGGGCCGCAGCAAATTCGCCTTCGGCTACATCGCCGCCGAGCTGGATCTGCGCGAGATCGCGGGCGG
>JAYVDG010000292.1:0-2050 GCA_043749525.1 Phenylobacterium sp. | reverse complement strand
ACCACCTCGCCGTCGGCGCGGGCCTCGAAGGCCTCGGCCCCTTGCGTCCAGGCCACGCCCACGGCGCGCCCGTCCTCGATGATCACCCGGTTGACCTGGGCCCCGGTCACCAGTTTCAGGTTGGGCCGCGTCATCACAGGCTTCAGGAATCCCCGCGCCGCGCTCCAGCGCCGCCCGGCCTTCTGGTTCACCTGGAAATAGCCGACGCCGGCATTGTCGCCGCTGTTGAAGTCGCCGACGGCCGGTATCCCCGCCATCGCCGCAGCCTCGGCGAAGGCGTCCAGCACGTCCCAGCGCATGCGGGGATGCTCCACCCGCCACTCGCCGCCGCTGCGATGGTGTTCGGACAGCGGCGCGATGTGGTCCTCCTGCGCCAGGAACAGCGGCAGGACGTCGTCCCAGCCCCAGCCGGCCAAGCCCATCTGCCGCCACCCGTCATAGTCGGCCGCCTGGCCGCGCATGTAGATCATGGCGTTGATGGCCGACGACCCGCCGATCACCTTGCCACGCGGATAGGCCAGCTTGCGCCCGGCCAGGCCCGGGATGGCCTGCGTCTCGAACATCCAGTCGGCGCGCGGATTGCCGATGGAAAACAGGTAGCCCACTGGGATGTGGAACCAGATCCAGTCGTCCTTGCCGCCGGCCTCCAGCACCAGCACCCGCGTCGCAGGGTCCGCCGATAGCCGGTTGGCCAGGACGCACCCTGCCGAGCCCCCGCCGACGATAATGAAGTCGAAGTGCTCGCTCACGGACGGCGCCTAGGACCAGCCATATCATTCCCCCGAGTCG
Source organism: Phenylobacterium sp. (assembly GCA_043749525.1). Taxonomy (GTDB): domain Bacteria; phylum Pseudomonadota; class Alphaproteobacteria; order Caulobacterales; family Caulobacteraceae; genus Phenylobacterium. The sequence goes on along the minus strand of JAYVDG010000292.1, from coordinate 1,261 downwards.
CCATGACCCGCGCCTTGAGCGATACGGTTTAGGGATGGTGGTGACAATGCGCGGCCGGAGAGCGTGATGCGACAGACGAAACCCGACGCCACGGTGGCGGCCGGCGCGCGCCGGCCCGGCATGACCTGGATTCCCGGCGGAGCCTTCCGCATGGGTTCGGACCACCACTATGCCGAGGAGGCTCCGGCTCGCGAGGCGGTCGTGGAGGGCTTCTGGATCGACACCGCACCGGTGACCAATCGCCAGTTCGCCCGCTTCGTGCGGGAGACCGGCTGGACCAGCTTCGCCGAGACCGCGCCGAACCCTGCCGACTATCCGGGCGCGGCGCCGGAAAGCCTGGTGGCCGGCTCCCTGGTCTTCACCCCGCCCCCCGGTACCGTGCCCCTGGACAATCCCGGCGGCTGGTGGCGCTACGTGGCGTGCGCCGACTGGCGCCATCCGCTCGGACCTGACAGCGGTCTCGCCGGCCTGTGTGAGCACCCCGTCGTCCACGTCGCCTGGACCGACGTCGAGGCCTATGCCGCCTGGGCCAAGGTCGACCTGCCCACCGAGGTCGAGTGGGAGTTCGCGGCGCGGGGCGGCGCGGGCGACACCGAGTTCGCCTGGGGCGACGAGCTGTCGCCGAACGGCAAGCTGATGGCCAACACTTGGCAGGGCCAGTTCCCGCACCACAGCCTGAAACCCAACGGCCGCTTCCGCACCTCCAAGGTCGGCAGCTTCCCCGTCAACGGCTACGGCCTGGCCGACATGATCGGCAATGTCTGGGAATGGACGCGTGACACCTGGACGGTCACTTGTCGGCCAATGTCGGCCTGTTGCGCGCAGCCGGCGGAAAGCTTCGATCCGGACGCTCCAACCATACCCCGCAAGGTTTTGAAGGGCGGCTCCCACCTCTGCGCCCCCTCCTACTGTCGGCGCTACCGGCCGGCCGCGCGCCACGCGCAGAGCACCGACAGCTCCACCTCCCACGTCGGCTTCCGCTGCGTGGTGCGGCCCTGATCCTTATTCCGCCCTTACGGCCTGACGCCGCCTTCCCTCTCGAAGCCTGACGGTCCTCGGGCCCACAACCGCGTCCTGTTCCATCCAGGACGCCGACATGTTGGACCTTCTCTTCCTCGCCACCGGCCTCGGGGCTTTCGCCCTTTTCGCCGTCTTCGCCATCGCGCTGAGGCGCCTCTAGCCATGGCCGAGACTCTGATCTGGGCCGCCGGCGCCATCGTCATTGGTGTCTACATGGTCGCGGCCCTGCTGCGCCCCGACC
>JAYVDG010000291.1:0-5915 GCA_043749525.1 Phenylobacterium sp. | reverse complement strand
GGGCGCGGCCTGGGCGGCGCCGGTGGAAAGCGCCAGGACCGCAACGGCGGCCAGCAACAGATTGCGTGTCATCGGTTCTCTCCCAAATGTCGTTGTTTCTCGGGATGCCATTCGGCGGCCCGACGCGTCTCGTTACAGTGGAGTTAGGGGCGACCAGGCTTTATCGGAAGGCAGGGGCGCGAAGATATCGTCCAGCATGGCTTCGGTTACCCCCTCCAGGGTGGCCGGGCTCCATTTGGGCGCATTGTCCTTCTCGACGATCACCGCGCGGACCCCCTCGATGAAGTCATGGCGTTGCACCACACGGGCGCCGATCCGGTACTCCATCTCCATGTTCTCGGCGAAGCTCGCAGCCTTCCCGCCGAGCGCCAGTTGCCGGAAGGCGACCTTCATCGTCTGGGGCGACTTGCCCGCCAAGGCCTTGAGCTGGTCGTCGGACCAGTCGCTGTCGGAGTGCTGCAGGGCCTCGACGATGGCTTCAACGCTACCTAGGCCGAAGATTTTCTCGATCTCATCCTGATGCTCGGCCAGGCGGGGTCGCCCGGCGTCGCCCTCGAACTGGGTCAGCAGGGTCTCGATCGCGGCCGGATCGGCGACCACGGCGGCTTTGAAGGCCTCGACCTGATCGCTCGGGATGAAGTCGGTGGCGATCCCCACCAGTTCGCAGTCGGCCGCCTTCAGCCGGGTGCCGGTGAGCGCCACCCACAGGCCGATATGGCCGGGCATTCGCGACAGGAACCAGCCGCCGCCCACATCCGGGAACAGGCCGATCCCCGTCTCAGGCATGGCGAAGGTGGTTCGCTCGGTGGCGACCCGGTACTGCGAAGGCGCGGCGAGACCCACGCCGCCCCCCATGGTCACGCCGTCCATGATGGTGACCACCGGCTTGGCGTAGCCAAACAGCAGGTGGTTCAGCCGGTATTCCTTGAAGAAAAACTCGCGGGCCGCCTTGCCGTCCGCAGCCCCGCTCTCCGCCAGCATGCGGATATCACCGCCGGCGCAGAAGCCGCGCTCGCCGGAATGGTCCAGCAGCACCAACGCCACGGCCGGATCGTCCTTCCAGGCCAGCAGGGCCTGCGTGAGGATTTCACACATCCTGGTGGTCAGCGCGTGCAACGCCTGGGGCCGGTTGAGCGTCAGGCGCCCGACACGGCCTTCGATGCGGACCAGGACTTCGTCGTCAGTCATTGCCGCAACAGCTCCCGGGCGATGATCACCCGCATGATTTCGTTGGCGCCTTCCAGGATCTGGTGGACCCGCAGGTCGCGCACGATCCGTTCCAGCGGATAGTCTTTCAGGTAGCCGTAGCCACCATGCAGTTGCAGGGCCTGGTTGGCGACCTCGAAACCGGTGTCGGTGGCGAACCGCTTGGCCATGGCGCAGTACTGGGTCGCCTTGGGATCGCGCGCGTCCAGGGCCGCGGCGGCCCGGCGGACCATCAGGCGCGCGGCGTCCAGCTCGGTGGCCATGTCGGCCAGCCGGAACTGCAGGGCCTGGAACTCGGCCAGGGCCTGGCCGAACTGCTTGCGGGTCAGCAGGTAGTCCCGCGCCGTATCCAGGGCCAGTTGCGCGCCGCCCAGGGAGCAGGAGGCGATGTTGATTCGGCCGCCGTCCAGCCCGGCCATGGCGAAGCGGAAGCCCTCCCCCTCCCCGCCCAGCCGGTTGGTCTCAGGCACGCGCACACTGTCCAGGTTCACCTGGGCCGTCGGCTGGGCGTTCCAGCCCATCTTGCGCTCCTGGGCGCCGAAGGAGACGCCCGGCTGGTCCTTCTCGACCACGAAGGCCGAGACTCCCTTTGCGCCGGCCACGCCGGTGCGCGCCATCACCAGATAGACGTCGGAGGTCCCCGCCCCGGAGATGAAGGCTTTTGAACCCGTCAGGACGTAGCTATCGCCGTCCTTCCTGGCCGTGGTGGCCAGGGCTGCGGCGTCCGACCCCGAGCCCGGCTCGGTCAGGCAATAGGAGGCGATCAGCTCCATGCGGGTCAGCTTCGGCAGGTAGCGGTGACGCAGGTCGTCGGAACCGAACCGGTCGATCATCCACGAAACCATGTTGTGGATCGACAGGAAGGCCGCTGTCGACACGTCGCCATAGCTGAGCTGTTCGAAGACGATAGAGGCGTCTAGCCGGGTCAGGGCCGAGCCGCCGACGTCTTCCTGTACATAGAGGCCGGCGAAGCCCAGGTCCGCGGCCTTGCGCAGCACATCCACCGGGAAATGCTTGTCTTGGTCCCAGCGGGCCGAGTGCGGCGCCAGTTCTTCGGCCGCGAAGATGCGGGCGGCGTCCTCGATGGCGCGCTGGTCTTCGTTGAGGTTAAAATCCATAGTCTGGGTGGCCTCGAAGCGGTTGGCTTGAGGAGTTCGCTCCGCTGGCGCAACCTGTCAACGGCGCGCGCTGTGCGCCGGGGGAGTCGCGGCATGACCGATCAGCTGATGGGACGTGGCCCCGAGGCGGCCCGAAACCTCGCCCTGGTGAACTACGGCCTGCTGTTCGCCGCCATATTCTTCGCCGGCGTCCCCGCCCTGATCGCCGTCATCATCGCCTATTCACAGCGCGACGAGGCGCCGCTTGCCGTCCGCTCGCACCACGATTTCCAGATCAAGATCTTCTGGGTGGCCTTCGCGCTCACCATGGCCGCCGGGGCCTGCGGGCTGGGCGCCTTGATCAGCGGCGTCGGCGAGCTGATGGAGTTCACCCGGGTCAACGGCTGGGACGGGTTTTCCACCATCAACATCGATCTCTCCCGCATGGTCATCGACGGGCGGATCGTCAGCCTGCTGGTGGCCGCCGTCGTGCTGTCCCTGCTGGCCGGCGTCTGGCTGATCGCCGCGCCCGCCATCGGCTTTATCCGCCTGGTTTCGGCGCGAGGGATTGGCCTGACCTCCCACCCGGCCTAGATAGCCGCTCATGAAAAACGCCCATCTCGCCGCCTATCCCGCCCTGCGCCTACGCCGCCTGCGCCAGGCTGACTGGGTCCGCCGCCTGGTCCGCGAAAGCGTCCTCACCCCGGCCGACCTGATCTGGTCGATGGTGGTGCACGAGGGCGAGGGCGAGATTCCAGTCGGCTCCATGCCCGGTGTCTCGCGGCTCTCGGTGAAGGGCTGCGCCGCCGCCGCCGTGGAGGCCCGCAAGCTGGGCATCCCGGCCATCGCGGTCTTCCCCCACATCGACGGCGCCAAGAAGGACGCCACCGGCAGCTTGGCCCACGACCCCAACGGCTTGGTGGCCACGGCGGTCAAGGCCATGAAGGACGCGGCCCCCGAGATCGGGATCATGTGCGACGTGGCCCTGGACCCCTTTACCGACCATGGCCATGACGGCCTGATCGAGAACGGCCGTATCCTAAACGACCCCACCATCGAAACCCTGGTCCGTCAGGGGATCATGCAGGCGGAGGCCGGCGCCGACATCCTGGCGCCCTCGGACATGATGGACGGCCGCTGCGGAGCCTTAAGAATCGCGCTGGAAAGCGCGGGGCTTCAGGACGTTATGATCATGTCCTACGCCGCCAAATACGCCTCGGCCTTCTATGGTCCGTACCGCGAGGCCATCGGCTCGGGCAAGCTCGGGACCGGGTCGGTGGACAACCCCGGCGACAAGAAGACCTACCAGATGGACTTCGCCAATTCCGACGAGGCCCTGCGCGAGGTGGCCCTCGACATCGCCGAGGGCGCCGACATGGTGATGGTCAAGCCGGGCATGCCCTATCTGGATATCGTCCAGCGCGTGGTGGAGACCTTCGCCATGCCCACCTTCGCCTTCCAGGTCTCGGGGGAATACGCGATGATCAAGGCCGCCACCCAGAACGGCTGGCTGGACGAGGACCGCGCCATCCTGGAGAGCCTCGGCGCCTTCAAGCGCGCGGGCGCGGCCGGCGTCATCAGCTACTTCGCTCCCGTCGCCGCCCGGTTGATGGGCGCGTGAGCCCGCCGCTGATCAGCATCGTCGCGGGCCTGATCCGCGACGCCGATGGTCGGCTGCTTACCGTGCGAAAGCAGGGGACGACCGCCTTCATGTTGCCCGGCGGCAAGCGCGATCCCGGCGAGGACGACCTCACGGCCCTGGCCCGCGAACTGGCCGAGGAGTTGGGCTGCGTGCTGGTGGAAGGCCGTGCGCTCGGCGTCTTCACCGCCCCCGCCGCCAACGAAACCGACACCCAGGTCGAGGGCGCGATTTACCACGCCACGATCAGCGGCGAGGTCACCGCTCAGGCCGAGATCGCCGAGCTGCTGTGGATCGATCCTGCCGCCCCACCCGCTGTACGCCTCGCGCCGCTGTTGGAATCCCAAGTTCTGCCGCGACTCAAAATGGAGATGACAATGACGAACGCCCCGCTCCGCGCAGCCCTCATCGGCGGCGCCATGGCCCTGTCTCTTGCCGGTTCAGCCTCCGCCAGTTCCGACGACGCCTGGGCGGCGTTCCAGAAGGAGGTCGCGACCCGCTGCAAGGCGGCGGCGACCAAGGATTCCGGTGTGAAGACCTGGACGGTGTCGGTCTCGGCCTTCGGCAGTCAGAGCTTCGGCATGGCCATCCTCACCGGCAAGGCGCAGGGCGGCGTGCCCGTGAAATACGTCTGCGCCATGGACAAGAAGACCAAGGCCGTGGAAGTGGCCGGCGGTGAGCCCTTGGGGTGGGCCGCGCGCTAGACGTCCGAGATGAAGTAGCGGCTGTCGCCGCCATGGTCCGGCAGGGTGACCATGCCGTCGAACTTGAGGCCGATCTTCTCCAGCAATCGGATCGAACCGTCGTTGTCGGGTTTGGTGATCGCCACGATGCGGGTGAGGCCCAGGGCGTTGCGGCCATAAGCCAGGACCGCGGCGCCCGCCTCGGAGGCGAACCCCTGGCCTGAGAACCGGGCCAGGAAGGCATAGCCGATGTCGGGGTGGTCCAGCACGTCGCGCTTGATCAGGCCGCAGATGCCCACCGGCTCGGCCGTCGCCTTCAGCCCCACCCACCAGAGTCCGAAGCCGTGCTGGGCGTAGCTGGCGGCCGGGCCGTCGGCGACATAGCGCCGGGCCTCCTCCAGGGTCCGCACCTGGCGGTCGCCGATGTTCTCCAGGAAGCCGGGCTCGTTCAGCAGTTCGAGGATGAAGGTGTCGTCGTCGGGCGTCAGATGCCGCAGAAACAGCCGCTCGGTCTCCAGCACCATCACCGACACCGTGGCCTCCTCATATCCGAACCCTGGCGATTCCGCCCCAGGGATGCCCGAATGTCGGCCCACGCCGAATCTCCCAGGCGCCCCTGAAGACCTCGCCAACATGACCGACGACACCGAGCGTTCCCAGCCCCAGGACGACAACCAGTTGCAGGAACGCATCCTGTCGACCTCGGGCGGCATGGTGGGGGTCTGCGCCACCCTGATCGGGCTGGTGAAGGTGGTGGAACGCAATGGCGTCCTCAGCCATGTCGACGAGTATGCCGGCTGCACGGCGGTGATCTTCGTGTTCAGCGCCTTCTTCGCCTACCTGGCCATCCGCGCGCCGCGCAAGGGCCGCGTCCACAGCGCCTTCGGCGCCGTCGCGGACCTGCTGTTCGTGGTCGGCCTCATCGCGCTCGCCGCCATATCCCTGATGTTCGCCTACGATCTTATCTAGACCGAGCGGCTGAAGAACAGCGCGAACTCGCCCTCCGACGGCGTGCCGTCATAGAGAGTCAGATCGAGTCCGCTCAGGGTGAACCCCAGGGCCTGATAGGCCGCCACGCCCGGCGGGTTCTGGTTGCTGGTCTCCAGCCAGACGTGACGAGCGTCCCACGCCGTCGCATCCGCCAGCACGGCGTCCATCAAGCCTCGTCCAAGGCCCTGGCCCCGCCGGCTCGCGTCCACATAGAAGTGCCAGAGCACCAGCCGCCGGTTCCAGGCCTGGAAGCCCACGGCGGCGAACCCGACGATCTGCGCGTCATCCACAACCACCCAG
>JAYVDG010000290.1:0-5932 GCA_043749525.1 Phenylobacterium sp. | reverse complement strand
GCTTCAGGCCCTCGTTGATCCGCCCCTGATAGGCCACGGCCCGGGCGGCGGGACCGGCGCTCTCAGCGAGCGAATCGCGCAGGGCGTAGGCGCTGACGGCGGCGAAGGAGCAGCCGCGACCATAGAGCGGATTGGTGCGCACCAGGCTGTCGCCCAGGGGGAAATAGCCCAGCACGCTCGGCGTCCCGCCCGGCGTCATGTCGCGCCAGCGGCTGTGCAGGTCGCCCATGCCGAACACGCGGCTGACTCCCTGCGCGCGGGCCGAGTCGATCCAGGGGACCAGGCCCGGGATCTGTTCGCAGATGCCGTTGAAGGTCTCAGGCGCCACGATGGCCTTGCGCATCTCCAGCTCGATCTCCGGCACGCACATGGTGATGGAGAACCAGCCGTTGTCGGCGGGGAAGACGCCGTATTTCAGGAAGCCCAGATCGCCGGTGCCAGGCGCCTTGGTGCGCGGTGGCTCGGCCATGCCGGGGTTCAGGCGGTAATGGCGCGTGAAATAGAGGATGCCGGCGGTCTCCGACTGCTCGGGGATGGCGGCACCTGCCTCGCGCAGTTGCTCGATGGCGGCCGTGGTGCGGCCGGCCGCGTCCACCACCAGGTCGCCCAGGATGTCGTCGCCATTCTCGATCGTCACCCCGGTGACCCGCAGCGGCGCGCCCGGCTCGATCTCCAGGCCGGTGACGAACACCTCGGAGCGGATCTCGACATTGGCCAGTCGCTCCACATAGCGGCGGATCACCAGCTCGAGCGTGGTGCGGCGGCTGGTGAGGACCACGAAGTCCTTGTCCACGGCCTGCGGGCGATAGCCCTTCTTCAGCTCCTCGCTGAGCATCTCGTTGAAGCCCAGGTCGCGCGCGCCGGCCTCCAGCAGGTCGGCCAGCAGGGCAGGGTGCTCATCGCGTAGGATCAGCCTCAGGCGGGCCAGGAAGGCGTGGCTGTGGCGCAGGTGGCCCACCCCGCGGCGGGCCCAGTCGGCGAAGGCTGCATCGGCGTCCCCGGTCGGCGGCGAGGGATCCCGCTCGAGGAGGATGAGCTCGCGTTCAGGCGAGGCCAAGGCCAGGGCCGTGCACAGCCCGCCAATTCCGGCCCCGATCACCAGTACGCGTTCGGTCATGTCGCCTCCCCGGCGTTTTCTTTTTAGACTGACACAGGCGCCGGGGGGGAAGGAAAGGGGGGACTTTACAGTCCGGGTTGTCAAGGCTATCGCCCTGCCATGCTGCGTTGCGCCGCCATGATCATGATCTCCACCATCGCTCCCTCGCGGGGCGTTGGTAGGTCTGCGCGCGTCTAGCAGTTCCTCCCAACAGCCCCGCCGGAAACGGACGGGGCTCTTTGAGAGGATCGCCCTGTTCTCCGGATCACCGAGACAGGACCACCCGATGCCCCACGACGATCTCAATCCCAACGCGTTCTACGGCGGCGGCCTCGCCGTCGAGAGCTATGACCTGTTCGCCGTCCAGAACGGCAAGCTGACCGGCGACATCGACTTCTACCTTGACCTGGCCCGCGACCGCGGTGGCAAGGTGCTGGAGCTGGCCTGCGGCACGGGGCGCATCCTGACCCCGCTGGTGGAGGCGGGCTTTGAGGTCACCGGCGTCGACATCTCGCGCGCCATGCTGGACCTCGCCGACCGCAAGCTGCAGGCCCTGCGCCCCTCTGCCTGGGGCCGTGCGCGCCTGGTTTGCTCACCCATGCAGGACTTTGAGACCCAGGACCGGTTCGACCTGGTGCTGATCCCGGCGCGGTCCTTTCAGCACCTGACCGAGCCGGCCGACCAGAGGAAGACTCTGGAGCGGGTCTGGCGCTGCCTGAACCCCGGCGGGATGCTGGTCATCGACATGTTCGACCCCGGCTGGAGGTGTGCGTGGGCGAGCCGCCGCTCTTCCCGCCGCGTAACGCCGTCGATCCGGTCACGGGCCGCCGCTTCCGCCGCACCTGCCTGTCCCGGCAGACGGACCCATTTGGCCAGACGACGGGAGAGCGGATGCGGCTTGAGGAGCTGGACGCCGAGGGCGGCGTGCTGGGCAGCCACGAGACCTCGTGGACCCTGCGCTGGTCGACACGCCAGGAGATGGCCTACCTGCTGGAGCTCACCGGGTTCGAAGCGCTCAGCGTCTATTCCGACTTCCAGCGTAGCCCCGCCGCCTATGGCGGCGAGCAGCTCGGGGTCGCGCGGGCGGTTTAGTCGCCGGCTTTGATGTCGCCGGCCTTGGCCGCGGCGATGGCGGCGTGCAGGGCGGGCATGTCGGCGCCGGGGACCAGGCGGTCGCCCACGATGAAGGCCGGCGTGCCCTCGATGCCCAGGCTCTGGGCCAGCTCGTGGGTGTCGGAGATCTGCTTGCTGATGGCGGCGGATTCGCCGGCGGCCTTGGCCTGGGCGGGATCGATGCCGGCGCCGGCGAGGTGGCGGTCGATCGCCGCCTCGTCCAGGGCCTTCTCGGCCATGAAGGTCTGGTAGAGCGCCAGACCCTTGGCCTTGCCGGCCGAGGTGAGCGCCACCTTGGCCGCCAGGTTGGATTCGCCGCCGAAGATCGGGAATTCCTTGAACACGAAGCGGACGTCAGGATTTTCCTGGATGATCTTCACGACCTCTGGCGCCGTGGATTTGCAGTAGCCACAGCGGTAGTCGAAGAACTCCACCACCGTGATCTTGCCGTTCGGATTGACCACGAAATCGCGGGAGTCCTGCTCGAGCGCCTTGCGGTATTTGACCAGGCCGGCCTTGGCGACATTGGCCGCATCGGCGACCTTCTTTTCCTGCAGCTTCTGCACCGCCTCCTCGATCACCTCGGGGTGTTCCAGCAGATAGGCGCGCACCTTCTGGCCGAAGGCGGCGTCGGCGGTCTTCTGACAGCCGGCGAGGGCGAGGACGGCGGCGAACGCCAGGGCGACGCGAAGCGAGGTTTTCATGCGGTCTGCTGAGCTAGGGGCGGAAAGGTCAGTAGAGCGAGCCACGGCGGATCGAGCCTTCCTTGGCCAGATCCTTCAGGTCGTCCTTGCTGGGGGATGAGGCCAGGACGATGTCCGTGGCGCGGCGCCATTCGGGCGTGGACTTGTCCAGCTTTTCCCGGGCGCGCATAGCGAAGATAAGGGCCTGGCGCTTGTCGCCGACCTGGAAATTGTACTCGGCTGTGGCGTAGCGGGCCAGGCCGTCCTGGGACTTGTGGTCATAGGCCTGGGCCAGCAGACGCCAGGCCTCGGCGTTCTCCTCGTCCAGGGACAGGGAGCGCTTCAGTTCGCCGATGCCCTCATCGACTTTCTTCTCATCGGACAGCGCGATCAGGGTCTGGCCCAGATTGATGCGCAGCAGCGGCGCCTCGGGCTTCAGTTCGACAGACTTGCGCTGCGGGGCCTCGGCCTGATCGGCGCGGCCGAACTCGAACAGGATCTGGCCCTTCAGTTCGTAGAGGTACGGGTTGGCCGGCTGCTCGGCCAGCAGGCCGTCGATGATCTTCAGCGCCTTGTCCGGCTCCTTGAGCTGGTAGTAGGCGATCGCCCGGCCGTAGCGGGTCGTATAGGCCTGATCTTTCTCGTCCAGCTTGCCCATCACCAGCTGGGGATTGATGAAGGCGTCCAGCTTCATCTTCATGATGGCGTGTTCGGCGATCGCCTCGGGGCTGTCCTTCTGGCCGTAGTGCGGCTGGACCTCGGCCCGGCTGCGCAGCGCCTCGATCCGGTCGGACGACAGGGGGTGGCTGCGGAAATAGGCGAAGCGCCGCGCCTCCTGGAAGACCTCCTGGTAGCGGAAGTTGTCGAAGAACTCGACGAGGCCGCGGCCGGAGATGCCGGCCTTCTCCAGATAGGTCAGGCCCGCCTGGTCGGCGCGGGATTCCTGTTCGCGGCTGTAGCCCATGGCCCCCAGGGCGCCGAAATAGTTGGCGCTCCCCACCAGGGCCGCCGCGCCCTCGGCCGAGCCGGCCAGGGCCGCCAGGACGCCCAGGCCCATGGTCAGCAGGAAGGGCTTCATGCCCGCGGCGTTCATGTCGCCCGAGCGGGCGGAATGGCCGCCGGCCAAGTGGCCGATCTCGTGGGCCATGACCCCCTGTAGCTGGTTGGGGTTCTCGGTCTCCAGGATCAGGCCGGTATAGACCGCCATCTGGCCGGGGCCCGCGGAGGCCTGCAGGTCCTTCGACCCGATCAGCAGGATATGGATCGATTTGGAATCGACGCCGGCCGCGTCGAACAGCGGCACCGAGTCCTTGCGCAGGGTCTCCTCGATCTCGGTGTCCCGGATCAGGGAGACGCCGTCCTGGGCCCGCGCCGGCGCGGCATGGACGATGAGGCTGAGCGCGACGCTCGCCGTCAAGGCCAGGCGGGAAAGCGAACGGGCTGGGGACGCCATCGTCGAAACTCCAAGCGCTCCCCAGCCCTTCATAGGTTCAGCCTAACCCGTCAACCGCGACGCCACCAGCCTTTGCGGGGCGCGGTCGGAGGCGTCGAGATTTCCGCCGGATCCGGCGCGGCAGGCGCCTTGGCCTTGACCGCGCGGGCGGGCTTGGCGGCTGGCGCCTCGACCACCGGTTCGGCGGCGGCTTCCACCGGCGCCGGCTCGGGCGTCGGGGCCTCAATCGCCGGGGCTTCGGCGACAGCCTCGGCCTTCGGCTTGCGGGCGCGGCTGCGCTTGGCCGGGGCGGCGGGCGCCTCGACTTCGACGTCCGGCTCGGGAAGCGGCGCGGCGGCCTCTTCGATCACGGCGACGGGGTCCGGTGTTTCCTCGGCGAAGGCCGGCGCTTCGACCACATCGGCTTCTTCGCTGCGCCCACGACCACGGCCACGACGGGCCCGGGTCTTCTTGGGCTTGTCGTCCAGGGCGGGCAGTTCGACCCACATGTCGTCGCCGCCCTCGGTGGCCGGCGCGATCATCGGTGAGTTGTCCTGCTCGAGGATGTCGGAGACCGGGGCGTCCGAAGCGGCCGGGCCGTCATTGGCCGCGACCGGGGTGCGGAAATCTTCCGCCGGATCGTGCCAGACGAAGGGATCGTCGCCGTAAGGCACCCAGGGACGGGTCCAGGAGAAGACGTCCTGCGGGCGGCTGTCGTCGCGCATGCGGCGACCGCCTCGGCGGCCACGTCGACGGCGTCGGCCACCCTGGCCATCGTCCTCGTAGTCTCCTTTGGCGTCCGCAGGCGCGCGGGGTTCGCTCGGCGCGGCGGCGGCGGCTTCGGGGCGGGGCTCGGCTCCGTCGCGGCGGCCACGGCGGCGGCGGCGGCGGCCACGGCCGGCGCGTTCTCCGTCGTCATCGGCGCGCTCTTCGCTCTCACCACGTGCTTCACGTGCGACGACCGGGTTGCGGCCACCCTCTTCGTCCTCGTCGTCCTCGGCTTCGAGGATTTCCTCGTCTTCTTCTTCTTCTTCGTCCTCGATCTCGCTGTCATCGAAATCGTCGTCGTCGGGAACGTAGGCCTGCAGCGGGGTGTGGTGCACCACCGCGTGCTCGGGCCGCGCCTCGCTGGCGGTGCGCTCGATCTCGTGATCGGCGTGGTTCATGGCGTCGTCGAGGACGATGGTCACGAACAGGCCGAGGCCCTCATTGATGCGCGCCAGGTGATTGCGCTTTTCATTGAGGATGTAGAGGCCGACGGCGCGCGGAACCTTCAGGGTCGCCTCGCCGCCACCCTTGAGGGCCTCGCCCTCGACGGTGCGCAGGGCCGACAGGGCGCTGGACTCCACCGAGCGGACGCGGCCGGTGCCGGCGCAATGTTCGCAGACGTGGGTGGTGCCTTCCAGCACGCCGGAGCGGCGGCGCTGGCGGCTGATCTCCATCAGGCCAAAGCCGCTGATCTTGCCCATCTGGACGCGGGCGCGGTCGTCCTTCAGCGCGTCCTTCAGCTTCTTCTCGACGGCGCGGTTGTTCTTCGACTCATCCATGTCGATGAAGTCGATGACGATCAGGCCGGCCAGGTCGCGCAGACGCAGTTGGCGGGCGGTC
>JAYVDG010000289.1:0-2060 GCA_043749525.1 Phenylobacterium sp. | reverse complement strand
CCGTTTCCCATGTCCCGGAGGCTGACGCACAGGCGGCCCTGATCGCCACGATCCGCACCCTGGCCGCCCTGCACGCCGTCCCCATCGCCGGCTGCCCTTTCGACCAGCGGCTCTCCCTCAAGCTGGCCGAGGCGGAGGCCCGCGTCCTCGATGGCGTGGTGGACGAGACCGACTTCGACGTCGAGCGTCTGGGTCTTACGGCGGCGGAAGCCTGGGCCCGGCTCATCGCCGCGGTCCCGGCTACCGTGGACGCGGTCCTGGCGCACGGCGACGCCAGCCTGCCCAACTTCATTTGGAACAGCGGGGCCAATGTGACCCTCATCGATCTCGGCCGCTTCGGCATCGCCGACCGCTACCAGGACCTGTCGCTGTTCCTGCGCTCGGCCCAACGCAACCATCCGCAGGTCGACGCCGTACATCTGCTGGCGACCCACTACCCCCTCACCGATCTGGATGAGGCCCGTCTCGCCTTCTACCGGTTCCTCGACGAGTTCTTCTGATGCCCGCACCCACCATCGTCTGGTTCCGCCGGGACCTCCGCCTGGCCGACAACCCGGCGCTGGAGGCGGCGGTGCGCGCGGGCGGGCCGGTGATCCCGCTCTATGTGCTGGACGAGACCCTGGGCCTGCGCGCGCCAGGCGCGGCGTCGCTGTGGTGGCTCGACAAGTCCCTGGCGTCGCTGGCCGCCAGCCTGGCGGCGATCGGCTCGCGCCTCATCCTGCGGCGGGGCGTGGCCGCCGACATCGTCGGCGAGGTCGCCACAGAGACTGGCGCACTCGGTGTCGTCTGGAACGCCATCTTCGATCCGGGCTATCCCGAGCGCGACGCGGCGCTTGCGGAAATCCTGAAGGTCGACAGCGTCGAGCCCCGCCGTTTCAATGGCGGCCACCTGGTCAATCTGGACACCGTGAAGACCAAGGCCGGCGGCGACTTCAGCGTCTTCACGCCGTTCTGGCGCACGGCGCGACCGATGGTCAGCGACGCCGCGATCGCCTCGCCGACCGCCCTGCCCGCGCCCGAACTCTGGCCCGCCTCCGACACGCTGGCCGGCTGGCGCCTGCACCCCATCGCCCCGGACTGGTCGGCAGGCTTCGGCGACTGGCAGCCCGGCGAGGCCGGCGCCCACGAGGCTCTGGAAACCTTCACCGACCGGGCCCTGAGAACCTATTCCACCGACCGCGACCGCCCCGCCGTCGAGGGTACTTCGCGCCTCTCTCCCCACCTGCACTTCGGCGAGATCAGCCCCAAGGCCGGCTGGCGCGCGGCCCAGGCCGCCGCCCACCATGGCCAGGCCAGCGATGGCGAGGCTGACAAGTTCCTGGCCGAGCTGGGCTGGCGCGAGTTCAACGCCGCCATCGCGCGCGGCGCCGACCTGGCCAAGGCCAACTTCGACCGCAAGTTCGACGCCTTCCCCTGGCGGACCGACCCCGACGGCCTGGAGGCCTGGAAGCGCGGCGCCACCGGTTACCCCATCGTCGATGCTGGCATGCGCCAGCTCTGGACCACCGGCTGGATGCACAACCGGGTGCGGATGATCACCGCCTCCTTCCTGACCAAGCACCTGCTGATCGACTGGCGGCGCGGCGAGCAGTGGTTCTGGGACACCCTGGTGGACGCCGACCACGCGTCCAACGCCGGAAACTGGCAGTGGGTGGCCGGCTCGGGCGCCGACGCCTCCCCCTATTTCCGCATCTTCAATCCCATACTCCAGAGCGAGAAGTTCGATCCCCCGGGCGACTACATCCGCCGATGGGTCCCGGAGCTGGCCCGCCTGCCGGCCAAGGTGATCCACGCGCCCTGGATGGCGGCGCCCCCGGTGCTGGCTGGGTCGGGGGTGAAGTTGGGGACGACCTATCCCAGGCCCATCGTCGACCACGCCTTCGCCCGGCAGCGGGCGCTCGACGCCTATGCCGAGATCCGGTCGATGGCTATGACGCCGGGCGATCCCACGGATTGAGCAACGGCACACCGGTCGGCTCGAAACCTGCCAGGTTTCGGGTCACCACCGTCATGCCATGCACCAGCGCAGTCGCCGCGATCAGCGCGTCTCGTTCCGAACG
>JAYVDG010000288.1:0-2063 GCA_043749525.1 Phenylobacterium sp. | reverse complement strand
GTGCTCGCTCATGCAATAGACGCAGCGCAGGTCGCACCGGTCGGTGACGGACAGGCGCAGATAGGTCACCGTGCGGCCATAGCCGTCCACCAGGGCGGCCGGGTTTCGAGAGCCGGCTTGCGGCGAAGGGGCGTCGTAGGGTGTCATCTACCTGCGAACATAGAGAGGATGGACGCTTGGCGACAGGGGCGGCGTTGCAATCGGCGTTGGAAGCGGTGGTTCTGGCCGCCGGATCGGGCTCGCGGTTCGGCGGTGGCAAGTTGACGACCGCCTGGGGGCCGGGGGTTCTGCTGGAAGGCGCGCTGGCCGCCGCCTTCGCCGCCCCCGTGCGCAGCGTCACCGTGGTGATCGGCGCCGAGGCCGAGGCCGTCTCGGCGGCGACCCGGGCGTTTAACCCGCGCGCGCTGATCGTCCACGCCGCCGATCACGCTGAAGGCATGGGCGCCTCACTGCGCGCCGGGATCGCCAGCCTGCCGGAGGATGCGGCCGGCGTGTTCGTGTTCCTGGGCGACATGCCGCGCGCGCCGCATGCTGTGTTGCGGCCCATGGCCGAGGCGGTGTGGGCCGGCGCCCTGGCCGCCGCCCCGGTGTTCGGGTATCGGCGCGGCAATCCGGTGCTGCTCAGCCGCGCGCTCTTCCCGCGGCTGCTGGCGCTGACCGGCGACGCCGGCGCGCGTGGCGTGTTGCAGGACCTCGGCGACCGCCTGGTCCTGATCGACAGCCCCGACGACGGGGTGCTCTACGACGTGGATGTGCCGGAGGACCTCATCCGCTGACCCCAGCGTGGGCGGCTAGCGCAAGGTCATCAGCGTGGACCAGGGGGCCACAGGTGTAGCCCAGGGTCGCCTCGATGGCGTCGCTCTTCAGGCCACATATCTTCTCGGCGTCCTCGGCTTCGTAGCGCACCAGACCGCGGGCGATCTCGTGGCCGGCTTCGTCGCGGACCACGACGGCGTCGCCCTTGTCGAAGCGGCCCTCGATGCGGCGCACGCCGGCGGCCAGCAGGCTCTTGCCGCGTCGTACGGCCTGGGCCGCGCCCTCGTCCACCACCAGGGCTCCGGCCGGCGCCAGGGAGCCCGCGATCCAGGCCTTGTAGGCCTGCGCCGGCGTGGTCGAGGGCTCGATGATCGTCGCCCGCTCGCCGTCCTCCACCGCTCGCAGCGGCCGCGGCCGCTGGCCCAGCGTGATTATCGTGGCGCACCCCGCGGCGCTGGCGATCCGCGCGGCGGCGAGCTTGGTGGCCATGCCTCCGGTGCCCATGCCGGCGCGGGCGTCGGCGCCCCCCGCCATGGCCTCGATCCGAGGCGTCAGGCGCGTCACGCGGGGCAGATGCTCCGCCGACGGATCATGTCGGGGATCGGTGGTATAGAGCCCGTCAACGTCGGAGAGCAGCACCAGCAGGTCCGCACCGATCATCTGCGCCACCCGCGCCGCCAGCCGATCATTGTCGCCGTAGCGCAGTTCCTCGGTGACCACGGTGTCGTTCTCGTTGACCACCGGGACCACGCCCAGCCCCAGCAGCGTCTCAACGGTGGCGCGCGCGTTCAGCCAGCGGCGGCGCACCTCGGTATCGTCGCGGGTCAGCAGGATCTGGGCGGCGTGCAGGCCGACCGGTTCCAGCGCCTCTTCCCAGGCGCGCATCAACGCTGACTGGCCGGCGGCGGCGGCGGCCTGTTTCTCGGGCAGGGTCAGGGCCTTGCGGGTCAGGCCGAGGCGCCGGCGGCCCAGCGCCACGGCGCCGGACGACACCACCAGCAGCTGCTGACCCCGCTCTCGCAGGCGGGCGGCGTCGGCGGCGAAGGCGGACAGCCAGTCACGGGCGGGTGCGCCGGTCCGGGCATCGACGACCAGGGCCGAGCCGACCTTGACCACCACCCGCCGGGCGGCGGCCAGGCCGGAGGACGACCCGCTCATCAGGGGGCCTTGAGCAGCTTGATGAAGCCGCCGCAGACGTCCGGCTCGCCGGTGACCGCCCAGGCCCTGACCAGGCCGGCGGGGTCGAAAGCGATCGCCAGGCGACACTGGAAGGGGTCGGGCCGGATGCAGCGCATCTCGCCGCCGGC
>JAYVDG010000287.1:0-15055 GCA_043749525.1 Phenylobacterium sp. | reverse complement strand
GTGTCACTATATCGATTGGACGGCAAGCGTTCCGTCGCCGCAGCCTTAGGCGCCCGGAGCGGACGCTGCCTAAGACAAGGGCGCCCGCACCTTCGTCGCCGTGGCTCTCGTATTACGATTTGATCGGATCGTAATACCGCCGACACATCGGGGCATGAACGTCGAAAGCCTTCCCCTGGCGCGATTGAGTCTGAGCATGCCCGCCGAACTGGTGGCCCAGCTCGACGCCATGGTCACCGAGCGTGGCCTGCCAAGCCGCTCGCAGATGATCGCCGAACTGATCCGCCACGAGCTGGCCGAGCATGGCGAGGAGCGGGCCGGCGTGGTCCTGGCCGGGACCATCACCTTGATCTACCGCACCGAAAGCGGCCGGGTCCGCCAGGCCCTGGCCCAGGCCCAGCAGGCTTATCTGGAGGAGGTGATCTCCTCGCAGCACGTCTTCCTAGAGGACGACCAGTCCCTCGAGGTGCTGCTGGTCCAGGGGCCGTCAGAGCACCTGCGCGACCTCTGCGACGAGCTGCGCAAAATCCGCGGCGTGCAGCAGATCAAGCTGGTGACCACCACCGCCCTGCTGCCGCCCCTGCATGCCCTGTTCGATCCTGAGGACGCGTCATGAGCGAGACCGCCAACCCCTATGCCGCCCAGGCCCACGCCCGGGCCATGGCCGGGACCCAGGTGGACGCCATGCCCACTGTGCCGGCCAGCGCGGCGAACGAGCTGCCGGCGGGCGCGTCATCCGATGACATGGTCTGGGCCGAGACGATCGCGCCCGGCGGCTACGCGGCCAAGCAGCTGAACCGCGGCGCGCGCCTGCAATTGATCGACCTCGCCGGTGACGCCTGCGCCTCGATGCTGATCTTCAACGCCGAGCGGCCCATCGAGCGGCTGAACGTGGCTGACACCCTAAAGGTCCAGTGGAACGCCTATCTGGGCGCCGGCAAGCTGGTGCTGTCGGACATGGGCAAGGTGATGTTCAGCGTGCTGGAGGACGGAGCAGGGACCCACGACGCCTTCTGCGGGGCTTCCAATCAAGCCACCAACGCCGCCAGGTACGGGACCGGTGACAACTGGGGACCGCATCCCAATGCGCGCGACCGGTTCAGTCTGGCCGTCGCCAAGTTCGGCCTCGCCCGCCGCGACATCCACCCCTGCGTCAACTGGTTCAAGGGCGTGAAGGTCGAGGACGACGGATCGCTGACCCCGCAGCATGGCCCCTTCGCCCCTGGCCGCAGCCTGACCTTGCGGGCCGAGATGGACCTGATCGTGGTGCTGGCCAACTGCCCCCACGTGCTGGACGCGCGGCCCGACTACAGCGTCACGCCCCTGCGGGTCAGCGCCTGGCGCGGTCCGGTCACGCCGCTCGAAGACCCGATCCGCAACGCCACCCCGGAGGGCCTGCGCGCCTTCCTGAACGTCGAGGCCGAGTACAGCCGATGAGCGATCCCCTGAGCGGCCTGACCGGACCCATCGCCCGCGACGACCTCGTGCCCGCCCGCGCCCCCTGGGACGCGGTGGTGCGCAAGGGCCAGACCCTGCGCATCATCGACCTGGAGGGCAACCAGGCCGTCGACTTCCTGATGTACGCCCTGGCCGACGACGCCGAACGCTATTCGGCGCAGGACACCATGGCCGCCCAGGGCAACATCTTCCTGCGGACCGGTTCGGTGCTGCTCTCCAACGAGGGCCAGGCCATGGCCACGGTCACCGGCACCTCGGTGGCCTATCACGACACCATCGGCGGGGCCTGCTCGTGTGAGAGCAACACCCTGCGCTACGGCCACCACACCAAGAGCCAGCACGCCTGCGTCGAGAACTTCCTGCAGGCCAACGCCAAGCACGGGCGCGGCAAGCGCGACATGGTCTCCAACATCAACTGGTTCATGAACGTGCCGGTGGAGGCCGACGGGGCGCTGGGCATCGTCGATGGCATCTCGGCGCCCGGCCTCTATGTGGACCTCCGCGCGGAGATGGACCTGGTGGCCACCGTCTCCAACTGTCCGCAAATCAACAATCCCTGCAACGGCTTCAATCCGACGCCCGTGCGCATGATCATCGCGGGGTAGGGCGGTTGTTCACCAAGGTCCTGATCGCCAACCGGGGCGCTATCGCCTGCCGGATCATTCGCACCCTGAAGGACATGGGGGTCGGCTCGGTCGCGGTGTTCTCCGACGCCGACGCCGGCAGCCTACACGTGTCCCAGGCCGATGAGGCCGTGCGCATCGGTCCCGCGCCCGCCGCCCAGTCTTATCTCGACATCGACGCCATCCTGGCCGCCGCCAAGGCCACGGGCGCCCAGGCCATCCATCCGGGCTACGGCTTCCTGAGCGAGAATACGATCTTCGCCGAGCGCTGTGAGGCGGCCGGGATCGCCTTCATCGGCCCGACCCCGGCCAACATCCTGGCCTTCGGCCTCAAGCACACGGCGCGGGATTTGGCCCACGCCCAAGGCGTGCCGCTCGCGCCTGGCACCGACCTGCTGACCGACGCGGACGCCGCCCGCACCGCCGCTGAGCGCATCGGATTCCCGGTGATCCTCAAGGCCACCGCCGGGGGCGGCGGAATCGGCATGCGGGTCTGCGAGACTCCCGAGGCCGTGGCCGAGGCCTTCGCCGCTGTGGCGCGGCTGGCGGGCTCCAACTTCTCCGACGCCGGGGTCTTCCTGGAACGCTATGTCCGCCAGGCGCGCCACATCGAGGTCCAGGTGTTCGGCGACGGACTGGGCAAGGTCGTGGCCCTCGGCGAACGCGACTGCTCCCTGCAACGCCGCAACCAGAAGGTCATCGAGGAGACTCCGGCTCCGCACCTGCCCGCCGCGACCCGCGCCGCCCTGATGGCTGCGGCCGTATGCCTGTGCGAGGCCGCCGACTACCGCTCCGCCGGCACCGTGGAATTCCTCTACGACGCCGAGCGCGACGACTTCTTCTTCCTCGAAGTGAACACCCGCCTGCAGGTGGAGCATGGCGTGACCGAACAGGTCACCGGCGTCGATCTTGTCGAGTGGATGATCCGCGGCGCGGCCGGCGACTACGCCTTCCTCGACACCTTCGACGGCGCGGCCACGGGCGCCTCTATCCAGGCCCGGCTCTATGCGGAGGATCCCGGCCAGGACTACCGCCCGTCCTCGGGCGTGCTCACCAAGGCGAGCTTCCCGGACGACGTGCGGATCGACACCTGGATCACCGACGGCTCCGAGGTCAGCGCCCACTACGACCCGCTGCTGGCCAAGCTGATCGTCACCGCCGCCGACCGCCCCACCGCCGTGCGCGCCCTGCAACAGGCCCTGGATCGCACCGCCCTCTATGGCCTGGAGACCAACCTCGAATGGCTGCGTCAGGTGGCGCGCAGCGAAGCCTTCGTCAGTGGTCAGGTCTCGACCCGGGCGCTTGCAGACATCGTGTTCAAGCCGCGCACCATCCGGGTGCTGAGCGGCGGCCCGGCCACCACTGTCCAGGACTATCCCGGCCGCCTCGGCTACTGGGACGTGGGCGTGCCGCCCTCGGGTCCGATGGACGCGCTGGCCTTCCGGCTGGGCAACAGGCTGCTGCGCAATCCCGAGGGCGCGGCGGGACTGGAGATCACCGCCCTTGGCCCCACCCTGATCTTCAACCACGAGGCCGTGGTCTGTCTCACCGGCGCCGAGCTGGAGGCCAGCCTCGACGGCGCGCCGGTGGCGACCTACACGCCCCTGGCGATCGCCGCGGGCCAGACCCTGAAGGTCGCCCGGGTGAAGGGTGCGGGCCTGCGCGCCTATCTGCTGGTGCGTGGCGGGCTGGATATCCCGGCCTATCTGGGCAGCCGCTCCAGCTTCACCCTCGGCGGCTTCGGCGGCCATGCGGGGCGGACGCTCGCGGCCGGCGACGTGCTGCACCTGGGCGACGCGCAGGTCGGCGATGTGGCCCAGCCATTGGCCCTTCCAGCGCGCCCGCAGCTCGACAAGACCTGGGCGATTCGCGTCCTGGCCGGACCGCACGGCGCGCCGGACTTCTTTACGCCCGGTGACATCGCCATGGTGCGTTCGGCCGAGTGGAAGGTGCACTACAATTCCAACCGCACCGGCGTTCGCCTGATCGGTCCCAAGCCGCACTGGGCGCGGCGCGACGGCGGCGAGGCGGGGCTGCACCCCTCCAACATCCACGACAACGCCTACGCCATCGGGGCCATCGATTTCACGGGCGACATGCCGATCATCCTGGGGCCCGACGGCCCGTCCCTGGGGGGCTTTGTCTGTCCCTTCGTGGTGATCCAGGCCGACCTCTGGAAGGTCGGCCAACTGGCCCCCGGCGACACCGTCACCTTCGACCTGGTGGACGACACCGCCGCCACCCTGGCCGAGACCGAGCAGGACCGGCTGGTGGCCAGCCTGGAGCCTTGCGCGGCGGCGACCAAGACCCCGCACCGCGACCTGTTCGACGAGGGTATCACTAACCCGGTCCTAGCCCTGATCGAGGCGACCGGCCATCGGCCGCAGGTGGTCTATCGCCGCCAAGGGGATCGCCACCTGCTGGTGGAGTATGGCCCCATCGTGCTGGATCTCGAACTGCGCCTGCGCATCCACGCCCTGATGCTGGAACTCCAGGCCCAGGCTCTGCCGGGTGTCATTGACATCACGCCCGGCATCCGCTCGCTGCAGGTCCACTATGACAGCCGCGTCCTGCCCCAGGTGCGCCTGCTGCAGGCGCTCGCCGACATGGAGGAGCGGCTCGGTGGCCTCGACGACTTCGAGATCCCCAGCCGGGTGATTCACCTGCCGCTGTCCTGGAAGGACCCGGCGATCTACGAGACCATCGACAAGTACATGGCCTCGGTGCGCGACGACGCCCCCTGGTGCCCCGACAACATCGAGTTCATCCGCCGCATCAACGGGCTGGAAAGCGAGGACGACGTCCACCGCATCGTCTTCGACGCACGCTACCTGGTGATGGGCCTGGGCGACGTCTATCTGGGGGCGCCGGTGGCCACCCCGGTGGACCCGCGCCACCGCCTCGTGACGACGAAATATAACCCGGCCCGCACCTGGACGCCGCCCAATGTGGTGGGGATCGGCGGCGCCTATATGTGCATCTACGGGATGGAGGGGCCCGGCGGCTACCAGCTGTTCGGCCGCACCATCCAGGTGTGGAACACCTATCGGCAGACGGGCGCCTTCACCGAGGGCAAGCCCTGGCTGCTGCGGTTCTTCGACCAGATCCGCTTCTTCCCGGTCAGCCATGACGAGCTCACCGAGTGGCGCCGCGACTTCCCCCTGGGCCGCCGCGAGATACGTATCGATGAGGAGACCTTCAAGCTCTCCGACTACCGCAAGATGATGGCCGACAACGCGGAGTCCATCGAGACCTTCCAGGCCACGCGCCAGGCCGCCTTTGAGGTCGAGCGGGCCGACTGGGAGGTGAAGGGTGAGTTCGCCCGGGTCGAGGCGCTGTCCAGCGAAGCCATCGATGATGCGCCGGCCGCCGCCTTCGAGGCGCCCGGTGGCTCGGAATTCGTGGAGGCGCCCCTGGGCGGCAGCGTCTGGAAGATGCTCGTCGAGGTCGGCGACCACGTGGAGAAGGGCGCGATCATCGCGGTGATCGAGGCCATGAAGACCGAATGCGACGTGGCCAGCCCCAGCGCCGGCGTGGTCCGCCAGGTCTACGCTCAGGAGCGCCAGCCGATCGCGCCCGGCGCCCCGATGATCGCCCTCGAACCGGCCTGAAATCCCATGACCCGCCTTTCCATCACCGCCATCGCGTCTGACGTCTCCAGCGGCAAACGCAGCGCCGAGAGTGTCGTCGCCGAGGCCCTGGAATCTATTGCCGCCTATGACGAGGTCCAGGCTCATGCGTGGATCATGCGGCCCGACCCACAGGCAGTCCTGGCCCAGGCCCGCGCGGTGGATGCCCGGGTCGCGGCGGGCGAGCTGCTGCCCCTGGCCGGCGTGCCCTTCGCGGTGAAGGACAATATCGACGTGGCGGGCCTGCCCACCACGGCGGCCTGCCCGGCCTACGCCTACGAGCCCGCGACGACCGCCACCGTCGTCGCCCGCTTGCTGGCGGCGGGCGCGATCCTGATGGGCAAGACTAACCTGGATCAGTTCGCCACCGGCTTGGTGGGCGCGCGCAGTCCCTATGGCGCGCCCGCTTGCGTCTACAACCTGGCCTATGTCAGCGGGGGGTCGAGTTCCGGCTCGGCGGTCGCGGTGGCGGCGGGTCTGGTGGCCTTCGCGCTCGGCACCGATACGGCAGGATCTGGCCGGGTGCCGGCGGCCTTCAACGGCCTGATCGGCTTCAAGCCCACCAAGGGCCGCTGGAGCACCTCGGGCGTGGTGCCCGCCTGCCGCTCGCTGGACTGCGTCACCGTCCTGGCCAACGACTCCGCCGACGCCGCCCTGGTGGACGGCGTCGTGGCCGCCTTCGATCCCACCGACACCTATTCACGGGCCGCGCCGCCTGCGCCCGTCCTGTTGGGAGCGCGCTTCCGGTTCGGGGTCCCGAAGGCTGATCAGCTGGTCTTCATGGGCGACGACCAGGCCCAGGCCTTCTACGCCCAGGCCGTCACCCGCCTGACCCAGACCGGCGGCATCGCCGTCGAGATCGACATCGAGCCCCTGCTGGAGGCCGCCAAGCTGCTCTACAGCGGCCCCTGGGTCGCCGAGCGGACCGCCGCCATCGAGGCCCTGCTGCGCGAGACCCCGGCGGCGGTGAACCCCACGGTCCGCGCCATCCTGCAAGGCGGTTTCGGCGTCAGCGGGGTGGACACTTTCCGCGGCCTCTATGCCCTGGCCGACCACGCCCGGGCCGCCGAGGCGATCTGGCCCCAGGTCGATGTCCTGCTGCTGCCCACCACGCCGACCATCTATCGCCTGCGCGAGGTGATGGCCGAGCCCTTCGCCCTGAACGGGGCGCTCGGCCTCTACACCAACTTCGTCAACCTGCTGGACATGAGCGCCATCGCGGTGCCAGCCGGCTTCCGCGACAACGACACCGGCTTCGGCGTCACCCTGGTCGGCCAGGCCTGGGCGGACACCGTCCTGCTCGACCTGGCCCGCCGCTACGAGGAGATCTCCCCCATGCCCGACGCCCCTGTCCTCGACACCGCCGGCAAGCCCCAGACCGTGAAACTGGCCGTCGTCGGCGCCCACCTGGCCGGCATGCCCCTGCACTGGCAGCTCACCTCCCGCGACGCCAAGCTGGTGAGCCGCACCAAGACCGCGGCGGCCTACAAGCTGTTCGCCATGACCAACACCACCCCCTTCAAGCCCGCCCTGATCCATGTCGGCGAGGACGGCGGAGCGATCGAGGTGGAGGTCTATGAACTGGGGGTCGAGGCCTTCGGCAGCTTCGTGGTCGAGGTCCCTGCGCCCCTGGCCATCGGCACCGTCACCCTGGAGGGCGGCGGCTTGGTGAAGGGCTTCGTCGCCGAACCCCGCGCCATCGTCGGGGCGGAGGACATCACCGCCCTAGGCGGCTGGCGGAAGTACATCGCCGGGCTGCCGGCCTAGGGTCGCTGGCCTTCCCCATCGAGGGGGGAAGGGTTCAAGGCGCCACCAATCCCTTCAACACCGGTGGCACGGCGCGGCTTTTCTTGTCGTCGAGCGGGAAGTCGTAGACTGCGGTCGAGCCGTAGCGGTCGGGGGCTTGGGCGTCGTGGCGGCGCTTGTCGAAGGCCACGACGCGGGTGCCCAGCTTGAAGGCCTCCTTGATGTCGTGGGTGACCATCAGGATGGTGAGCTTGTGCTCGGTCCACAGCTCGGTGATCAGGGCGTGCATGTCCAGCCGCACGCCGGGGTCCAGGGCGCCGAAGGGCTCGTCCAGCAACAGGATGCGCGGCCGGGTGATCAGGGCCTGGGCCAGGGCCAGTCGCTGCTGCATGCCCCCCGACAGCGCCCGGGGATAGGTTTTGAAATTGTGCTCCAGCCCCACGCGGGCCAGCAGGGCCTTGGCCGCCTCGCGAGCGAGCTTCTTGTCCTTGCCGCCCAGGCGGCCGCGCACGGGGGAACCCGCGCAGTCCAGGCCGAAGGTGACGTTGTCGAGCGCGTTCAAGTGCGGGAAGACCGAGTAGCGCTGGAAGACCACGCCGCGGTCGGGCCCGGGCTCGGGCGACAGCGGCTCCCCGTCCAGCAGGATCGAGCCGCGGGTCGGCGCCTCCTGGCCGAGCGCCAGGCGCAGGAAGGTGGACTTGCCCGCGCCCGACGGTCCGATGATGGAGACGAAGGCCCCGTCGGCGACGTTGAGGTCGACCTTCTCCAGGACGATCTTCGAGCCGTACTCGACCCAGACGTTTCGGAAGGACAGCACGCTCATCGGACGTTCCGCGGCGGGTGAGCCCAGGCCAAGCTGGTGCGGCTCCAGGCCTGCAGGGCCAGATCCATGATCACCGCCAAGAGCGAGATCCAGACGACGTAGGGAAGGATGATGTCCATGGCCAGGTAGCGGCGGACCAGGAAGATCCGGTAGCCGAGGCCGACGTCGGAGGCGATGGCCTCGGCCGAGATCAGATAGACCCAGGCCGGGCAGAGCGAGAGCCGCAGGGAGTCGATCAGGCGCGGCAGGGCCTGGGGCAGGGCGACGCGGAGCAGGGTCAGCCAGGTGGAGGCGCCGAGCGTCTGGGCCTTGACGATCTGCTCCTCGGGAATGGCCGCCACGTGGCCGGCCAGGTCGCGGACCATGACCGGGGTGACCCCGATGAAGATCAGCACGATCTTCGAAGTCTCCCCCAGCCCGAAGATGATGAACAGGATCGGCAGCACCGCGATGGGCGGGATCACCGAGATGGTCGCTACAAGGGGTCCGAGGCTGGCCCTCACATAGGGCAGCAGGCCGATGGTGAGGCCGAGCACCAGGGTGGTCACCGCCGCCAGGCCCATGGCGATGCCGAGACGGCGCAGGCTGGCCTTGGTGTCGGCCACCAGGGGCACCTCGCCGGTGCGCGGGTCGGCCTCGAAAGCCATGGTGTGGATGCCGGCGGCCATGGCGGCCGGGATCGGGGTGATCTTGTCGCGGGGGTTCTCGGTGTGCCGCGCGGTGGCGATCACCAGGTAGAGCAGGACCAGGGCCAGGATCGGCAGCAGGCCCAGAAGGAGGCGACCCCCGACACGCGGCCGCGCGTTCAGCAGACGGCGCATCGGAAGGTCACCTCCAGAGGGGTAAGCGGGTACTTGGGACGCGGGGCCTAAAGCTTGCCGTCCGCGGCCATCTGCACGTAGCTCGGGTCGAAGCGCAGCTTCACGTTCTTCGGGTCGCCCAGGATCTTGCCGCCCGGGAACTCGATGCCGATGTCGTCCACCGACTTGGCACCCTGGCCGAACAGGCCGTTGGTGAAGCTGAACTTGCGGACCTTGTCGTTGGCCGTGACCAGGTCGGGGCTGGTGGTGGCCGCCAGCGCCGCCTTCGGATCGTAATAGAGGTAGGTGGTCTTCAGCTGGCTCTCATAGCCGGCGAGGTCGGTGCCGGAGATCTTGGCCATGGCCTCGCGGGCGGCCTTTCCGGCGGCGTCCTGCTGGTTCATCAGCATGGTGGTTTCGTACCAGATGCCGGCCAGGGCCTTGGCCAGGTTCGGATTGGCCTTGGCCACCTCGGTGGAGATGATCATGCCGTCGAGGATCTCGCCGGGGATCTTGGATGAGTCGAACACCTCCTTGGCGCCCGGCAGCTTCTTGATCTCGGTCAGCTGCGGGTTCCACGGCACCACGGCCTTCGTCTCCGGCGCCGAGAAGGCGGCCACGATGTCGGCGTCAGAGGTGTTGATCACCTTCACATCGGTCATCTTCAGGCCGGCGCTCTCCAGCCCGCGGGCCAGCAGGTAGTGGGAGACGGAGTTCTCGACCAGGTTGACCGGACGACCCTTGATGTCGGCCAGGGTCGCGCCGCCCTTCAGGACGATGCCGTCATTGCCGTTGGAATAGTCGCCGATCATCACGAAGGTGGTGTCCTTCCCGGCGGCGGCTGGGATGGTGAGCGCGTCCATGTTGGTGGAGGTCACCGCGTCCAGCTTGCCGGCGGTGAACTGGTTGAGGCTTTCGACATAGTCGTTGATCTGCACCAGCTTGATGTCGACGCCGTACTTGTCGGACCACTTCTTCACGATCCCGGCTTGCTCGGCATAGGGCCAGGGCATCCAGCCGGCATAGATGGTCCAGCCGACGGTGTAGGTCTTGGCGGCGGGGGCCGCGGCGGCCTTGGTCTCGGTCTTAGGACTACAGGCGACGAGCGCCAGGCCGACAAGGGCCGCCGTCGCGGCGACTTTCACTCCGGTAAGCCACTTGGTCATATCGATCCCCTGTTCCGCAGACGCGCCCTCGCCCGTCTTTCGAGCGATATTACTGAGTGGGCAGATCGTAATAATCCACGGCTCCGGCGCGCGGCGCGGAGACAGCCGACAAGGCGCCGCAAAACGAGGCAGAGCGCCGCGCCGATGAGCGTCCAGGCGTCAATTCTCGGGGCCTGTTACGTCGGCTTCGCGCCGAGCGTGCGTGAATACGAACCGTTCGATTGGTAATACGCGCGACGCCCGGGAGACCAATCGTGACCCGCAATTTCCAGACTGTGCCGGTGGTGGATATCGCCGGCCTCACCTCGTCGGAACCGGCGGATCGCCAGGCCGTCGCCGATCGCCTGGGCCGCGCGGCGCGGGAGGCTGGGTTCCTCTATGTCACCGGCCATGGCCTCGACCCCACCCTGCTCGCCGACCTGCTGGCCGCCGCCCTGCGCTACTTCGCCCAGCCGATGCCCGTGAAGATGGCTTCCTATATCGGCGGTTCCACCAACCACTCCGGCTATGTCCCCGAGGGTGAGGAGGTCTTTCCCGGCGGCAAGATCGACAAGAAGGAAGCCTACGACATCGGCCTCGACTGGCCGGCCGGCGACCCGCGTGCGCCGATGTTGGGTCCGAACCTCTGGCCGGACGACGCCGCCTTCAAGGCCGCGGCCGGCGCCTACTACGCCGCCGTCTCGGCCCTGGCCCGCTGGCTATTCGGCGGCTTCGCCCTGGCGCTTGGCCTGCCGCAGGACGCCTTCGAGGCCCACCTGACCTGCCCGCCCAGCCAGCTGCGGGTGATCCACTATCCCTTCGATCCGCACGCCCAGCCGGACCAGCAGGGGATCGGCGCCCATACCGACTATGAGTTCTTCACCCTCCTGCACGGGACCGCGCCAGGCCTGGAGGTGATGAACGGGGATGGGCGCTGGATCGACTGCCCGCCGATCCGGGGGGCCTTCGTGGTCAATATCGGCGACATGCTGGAGGCCTGGACCAACGGCGAGTTCATCGCCACATCGCACCGGGTCCGCAAGGTCGGCGAGGAGCGCTACAGCTTCCCCTTCTTCGCCACCTGCGACTCCTGGACGGTGGTGGAGCCCAACCCGGCCTTCGTCAGCGACGAGCGCCCGGCCCGCTACCTGGCCATCGTCTCCGGTGACCACCTGATGGCCCAGACCATCGCCACCTTCGGATACCTCAAAGATCGCCGTGAAGGCGTATCGGCCCCGGCCTTCGGACAGGAAGCGAAGGTCTAGACGCAGCTTTTCCGGCCCCGTTACGGGGAAGAGGAGGAAGGGGCGCCGCGCATCTGTACGTGCTTGGATGAGATTGCTCAGTCCGTAAGCAGATGGGCTGCCTTGGAGGTCCGCACGTGGGCCAGTCGTGGTGGCCGCCCGCCCCAGGCCTACCCTCGAACCTCGCCTGGAGGTTCCCATGACCCCTCGAAAAGCCGCCGCCCCGAAAGCCGCTCCGCCGCCGGCCGCCGTCCCTTGGGTCGTACTGCTGCGCTCGGCCCTGTTCCAGGCCATGACTGTCCGCGCGGACCGGCTCGGCTAACGCGCGCTGGCCCTTCGGCGCATCGGCGCCTCGGGTTCGCTCTTGCCGTGGGCGTGAAGCGGCGGCAGCAGGGACCGCGTCGTCACCAGCTTCAACTGCTGAACCGCACGGACTCGCCGCAGCCGGTCGCACAGCTGTTGCAGCCGCTCGGCCGAGCCCTGTACCAGCAATACCTCCAGCGAACGGTCCTCCTCCAGGAAGACGTGCTGCGAGGAGATGACCTCGGGCAGGTACTCGCTCTGAACCCGGGCCAGGGCATGGCGCACGCGGCCGCTCTCGGCGCGGTAGATCAGGGTGATGGTGCCGGCCATCACGCCGTCGGCCAGGCCGTCCTCGGTGTCGGCCAGTTCATGGCGGATCAGCTCGGCGATCATCTGCGAGCGGCTGGGCAGGCCGCGCCGCGAGACCATGGCGTCCAGTTGCGCCAGCAGCTTGCTGGGCAGGCTGATGCCGATACGGGCGAGTTGGGGAAGCAGGTCCTGGTCCAAGGCGTAATCCAACTATGACAGGCGGCTGCGCCGCGCATAACAGTTGCATGGGCAGTATGCAGCGATCAACGCGTCGCAATCGTTTTGATCGCCCCTTGGTCGCCCCGCCTCAGGAGAGGGCAGGCGCCGGGACGTTGGAGTCGATCAGGGTCCATTCGGCCGGGTCCACCGGTCCCAGGTCCGTCCCCTCCAGCCAGGGATAGGACGACAGGGTCACCTGGCGTGACGCGCCGGCCACCCTGCCGTGGCAGATGCGCATGGAGAGCGCGGCGATGGCGGCGTCGCGCTCGCCCTTGCCCAGGGTCTCGGTGACATAGGCGGTGAGCGACTCGGCGGGCGCCAAGGGCGTGGCCCGGTCGCGGATTTCCATGAAGTACTCTCCGGCGATCACCAGCAGGCCCTTGGCCGCGCCGGCCAGTTTGTAGGCCATGAGCGGCGTGGCGCCCGGCGCCTCCTGGCGCCAGATTTCCTGGTACTCCGACTGGATGCCGTCCTCGATCATGACGCCGTCGTTCACCGCGAAGGTCGCCTCGTCCACCGAGTCGTTGGGCGGTTGGTAGTCGAGGTCGCGGCGCCACAGGCAGACATCGCCGGTGGCGGTCAGCTCGCCAGAAAACCCCTGGACGCCGGCCATCTGGATCAGCTCGGCGTCGGTATAGTCGGCGAACCCCGTCGCGCCCTCGCGCGTGGGGCGGTCGGCCTTCACCCGGATGTCGGCGTACCAGGAGCGGGTCTGCAGCCACAGCACCCGGGTGGTCTCATCGCGATAGCCCTTCGGCGTGGTGATCACCTCGCGGCGCCACAGGCCGGTCAGTTCGGGAGGGACGTGGGCCGACATGGATTACGCCTCCAGGGGCCGGTTGCGGCCCATCAGCTTGGGCAGGTCGCCGATGGCGGCCAGCAGGCTGAAGGCGGCTAACCCCAGCAGGATGAAGATCACCGCGCCCACGCACATGGTGGGTTCATAGCCCGAGCGCAGGGCGGTGAACACGCGGATCGGCAGGGTCTGCACCGAGAAGCCGGCCACCATGTAGGCGATCAGGTACTCGTTCAGGCTGAGTACGAAGACGTAGACCATGGCGCAGAGAATGTACGGCGTCATGGCTGGACGGACTACCATCCGGAAGGCCTCGGCGTCACCGGCGCCCATGGTGTGGGCCGCCTCGATCAGCGCCTTCTCTATGGACTGGAACCCCACTGACAGCATGGCGACAGGGATGCCCAACAGGATCACCGAGTGGCTGAGGATGACGTTCTCGATGCGCCCCACATGGCCCACCATGCCCCAGAAAGCAGAGAACATCAGGGCGGTCACCACGCCCGGCAGCAGGAACAGCCCCGAGCCGACGCCGGTCAGCCCCTTGGCCGCCTTGGAATTGTAGCGCCAGACGGCGTAGGCGATCGGCAGGGCGATGGTCACTGCGATCAGCGAGGCAATCAGGCTGATGGTCAGCGAGGTCTCCAGGGACTTCATCCAGCCGGCGTCGGTGAAGAAGGCCTTGTACCATTTCAGGCTGAGCTCGGTGGGGGGAAAGCTCATCCGCCGGGTCTCGTTGAAGGAGACGCCGATCACCACCACCAGGGGGGCGGCGATGAACAGGGCCACCAGGCTGAGGAAGCCGCGGCGCAGGATCGTCGAGACCAGGCCTTCGTTCATGCGGGGCTCCCGGCCTTGGTGAGCAGGCGCACCAGGCCCAGCAGGCCCACCATCAGCGACACCAGGGCGACGGCCTGGGCGGCGGCCAGCGGCAGGTTGCCGGTGGTCATGGCGCCGTTGGAGATGAGGATCCCCACCGTCCACTGCTGCGGCCGGCCCAGCACCAGGGGGGTCAGGTAGGAGCCGACGGTGAAGATCACCACCAGCAGCCCCGCCGACAGCAGCGGCCCCTTCACCATCGGCGCGACGACGGTCAGGAAGGCCCGCAACGGCGAGGCGCCCATGGTGGCCGCGGCGGCCGGCATGTCGTCGTCCAGCTGCGACATGGCCGGATAGAGGAAGAGGATGATGTAGGGCAGGACCAGATAGACCAGGCAGACCATGACGGCGGCGAAGTTGGGATAGAGGGAGTGGGCCTGCTCCATGATCCCCAGGGCCACCAGGGCCTTCACCAGGCCGCCGCTGCCTGACAGCAGCACCTGGAAGGAGAAGACGATCAGTACCTCGGAGAGCGACAGGGTGGAGAGCAGGCCCACCAGCCAGGTGATCTGGGCGCGGCGCTTCATGCGGCTGATGAAGTAGGCGACGGGGAAGGCCAGGGTCACGCTGATCAGGGCGGTGGTGAGCGCCAGGGTGAAGGAGAACAGCGCCACCTTCAGGAACTGGGGGTTCAGCAGCTGCTGGTACTGGGTGAGCTCCAGGCCCGCCCGCCACAGGCCGCCGTCCTCGCGGTGCGCGAAGCTCAACTGCACCAACAGGAACAGCGGCACGAGGCAGAGGATCACGAGGAACAGGCTGGGCAGGGAGAGCAGCCCGGCCAGCACCATGTTGTCGCGGTTCGGGGCCGGGGTATCGTCGGCCTTCAGCGGCACGGCGAGGTCGGTCATGCGGCGAGCACGCGGCACTGGTTCTGCGGCAGGCGCAGGTGGGCGATGTCACCGGTCCCAGCGCCCATCCAGTCGCGGGGCTGAACGACGCTGAGCACGTCGCGGCCGTCGCAGTCGAGGTGGACCTCGACGCTGGAGCCCATGTCGCGGATGAAGGTGATGCGGCCCGAGACGGTGTTGCCGCCCTCGCCGTTGGCGGCGGTGAGCTGGATGTCCTCGGGACGGATCGACAG
>JAYVDG010000286.1:0-2070 GCA_043749525.1 Phenylobacterium sp. | reverse complement strand
AATCACAGGCCACCATCGGCGCACACACCGCCACCCCGCGGAATCCCACCCACGATCACTTTCGATTCATCGAAGCCGGGGAATGCTCTAGATGAGCCACGAATGCTGTTTTTGCGCGAAGGCCATCAGCGGTGACGACCCGATCGCTGTCCGCATCGCGATCTCCAACCTCAAGACAGATCCCGGGTCGGCAGGTCCGGTCCAAGAGGCCTACGCCCATGCGGCCTGCATGAGCCGCAGCCTCAGGCCGGGTTTTGTCTTCGATGCGGAGGCGCTCGCGCCGGACTAAATATCGAACCGTCGGCGATGAATCTGGGTCCCGGCCTTCGCCGGGATGAGCGGGTTTATGATGCCGGCCTCGCCAACGTCCCCACGACCCCCAGGCAAATCCTGAGCTGGCCCGCGAAGTAGAGCGCCCAGATGGCGAAGCCGATGAGGGGGCTGTGTTCGAGGGGGCCGAGGCGGGCGAAGATGAGGAGGTCCGAGGCGACGAACATCAGGGCGCCGAGGCCGACGCTCATCCTTGGGAAACGGCTGATCCAGGCGGCCGCTGCCATGGCCGCCAGGCCTGCGGCGTAGAGGGCGATGCCCGGCGCGCCGGCGCGGTCGGCGGGCAGCAGCCAGGCGGTGATGACCGTGGCCGGGACGATGAGCAGGGCCAGCAGCAGCTGGCTGCGCGTCAGGCTGGGGCGGCGGTTGCGCAGGTAGAGGGCGATGGCCACCAGGTGGCCGGCCAGGAAGGCCACGGCGCCGGGGATCATGCCGTGGGTCTCCAACAGGACGTCGCCGGCGGCGCCCAGCGCCATGACGGCGGTGATCAGCCAGCCGTCGGCGGTCCTGGCGCGGGTGGCGGCGTAGACCGCCAGCAGCGCGACGCCGGAGCCCTTCCAGGCGATCATCGCGGGGTCCGGCAGGGCGAAGCGGTTGGCGGCCAGGAAGCTGACGCCGCCGAGGACCGCCGCGGCCAGGATGAGGTTCGGCAGCAGTCCGGGCCGGTTCATGTGATCTCTCCCCCGAGTTGATCCGTAGTCTAGTCGCGTTGCCGCGCGGGCGCCCAGGGCGACGCCGAATTCCCCTTGGGAGGGAAGGCGATGTGCTAGGGTTGCCGCCGCTGCGTCGCCCTGCTTCGGGGCGCGAAAGGACACCGCCATGGCCAAGGGTCAGAAGAAGAGCAACAAGGAAACCCGCAAGCCCAAGGCCGACAAGCCCAAGGCGACCGCGCCGGCCGGCTGGACCCCCAACGTCCTAAAGAAGTAGGGCGTCTCCCGTGGCCATGGAGACTGTCCACCTGGTCCAGTCCTACATCGCCGGCAAGGGCAAGGCGCTGAAGGCCGAGCCCGTGGTGATCTGCAAGTCGGCCGAAGAGGCGCGACGCAAGGCCGACCGGCTGTCGGACACGCGGCTTGGCGTCGTGGCGTTCTCGGCCTCGGCCGACGCCGAGCTGGGCGACTATGACGAGAACCCGGTGATCCTGTTCAAGGCTGGGCAACTGCCGCCGCCGTTTGACGAAGCCTAGGCTTCGTCAAACGAGTCTTGGCTGGCGCGGGATGCGGGCGGAAAACCGCTTTGCACTTTTCCTCATCCCGCTTGTGATGAAGCCTGAGCGCTAGCGCCCCTCGGCCCACGGGTCGAGCGGCTGGTGCGCCTCGTGGCGGACCACGAACCAGTAGCCGAGCGCGAAGGCCAGCAGGCCGCAGACGGCGCCGCCCAGGAAGCCGGCCGGCGTGGCGAACCACAGGGTCAGGCCCAGGATTGAGCTCGCCAGCGCGACCATCGCCCAGCGGACCAGCATGTTGAAGACGTGGTAGGTGCGCTCGTGAGCGAGCAGCTCGGACTCAGACGTCATGGAAAGTCCTCCAAAAACGGTCATATCCCCGGCGCTGAGCTTAGCAGATATCAGTGTTCTTCCGCCATCATCTCCGGCGTGATGATGTAGGCGCCGTCCAGGAAGGCGACGATCTCCCGCGCGCCGGGATGGTCGAAGGCGGCGTAGCGCTGGCGCAAGCTCGGCAGGGCGTCTCCCAGCCGGTCGCGGCCAGTGTCGTGCAGCAGGGTCAGGTGGCCCTGGAC
>JAYVDG010000285.1:0-2070 GCA_043749525.1 Phenylobacterium sp. | reverse complement strand
GGCGTCCGCCTGTCGATCGACAAGGGCGTGCCGATGTCGGCCGGGATGGGCGGATCGGCGGCTTCGGCGGTCGCCGCCGCGGTCGCGGTCAATGCGCTACTCGATGAGCCGTTCGGCCATGCCGAGCTGTTCCCCTTCTGCCTCGAGGGCGAGCGGGTCGCATCCGATCCGCCGCACTGGGACAATGTCATGGCGAGCCTGCTCGGCGGCCTCGTGCTGGGCGCGGTCGTCGACCCGGTGCGCCTCGTGCCGCTGACCCCGCCGCCCGGCCTGACCACCGTCCTGCTCCACCCGGCGACCCAGATCGAGACCCGGTTGGCGCGCGGCATCCTTGCACCCGATGTGCCGATGAAGCTCGTCGTCGAGCATTCGCGCCGCCTCGCCGGCTTCGTCGCGGCCTGCGCGACCGGCGACCTCGGCCTGCTCCGCGCCAGCTTCGAGGATGTGATGATCGAGCCCCA
Organism: Phenylobacterium sp.; assembly: GCA_043749525.1. Taxonomy (GTDB): domain Bacteria; phylum Pseudomonadota; class Alphaproteobacteria; order Caulobacterales; family Caulobacteraceae; genus Phenylobacterium. The sequence continues at coordinate 1,609 of JAYVDG010000285.1, read as the reverse complement.
GCGTGCCCATCTCCTGCCACAGCTGCCCGCGGTCCAGGCGGCGGCGCGCGATGCGGGGGCGCTCGGCTGCTCCTTCTCCGGATCCGGCCCGTCGGTGTTCGCCTGGGCGCGCGACGAAGACGCGGCGGCGGTCGAACATGCGATGTGCTGGGCGTTCCTCGACGGCGGCCTCGCGGCAAAGGCCTATCGCGCGCCGATCGATTCCGCCGGCGCGCGGCTCGAACCCGTCGCCGAGGCGGTGGCCTGATGCGTTTCACCAGCACGCGCGGCGATGCACCGCCGGTCACCCTCTCCCGGGCGATCCGCGCCGGCGCCGCACCCGACGGCGGGCTCTATCTCCCCGACCGACTGCCCGCCGCCGACCCCGCCGCGCTCGACCCGGCGCTGTCGCTGCCCGACTTCGCCGCGCGCTTCCTCGCCCCGTTCTTCGCCGGCGACCCGCTCGAACCCGAACTCGCGGCAATCTGCGCCGGTGCGTTCACCTTCCCGCTGCCGATCGCGACGTTGGCCGACGGCCGCCGCGTGCTCGAACTGTTCCACGGCCCGACCGGTGCGTTCAAGGACTTCGGCGCGCGCTTCCTGATGGAGTGCCTCGAGCGGCTCGGCGACCCCGCCCACCCGCTGACCGTCCTCGCCGCGACCTCGGGCGACACCGGCGGCGCGGTCGGTTGCGCCGCCGAGGGCCGCGCCGCCGTGCGCGCCGTCATCCTCTACCCGAAGGGCCGCGTGTCGCCGTTCCAGGAGCATCAGCTGACCTGCTGGGACGAGCCGGTCCGCGCGGTCGAGGTCGCCGGTGACTTCGACGACTGCCAGCGCATCGCCAAGGCCGCCTTCGCCGACGTCGCGATGACCGAGCGGTTCAACCTCACCTCCGCCAACTCGATTTCGATCGGCCGATTGATGCCGCAGATGGCCTATCAGGCGTGGGCCGCGCTGCGCCTGTTCACCGAAACCGGGACCCGGCCCGGCTTCGTCATCCCGACCGGCAACCTCGGCCACGGTTTCGCCGCCGTCTATGCCCGCGCGATGGGCGCGCCGCTCGGCCCGATCCTGCTCGTGACCAACGAGAACGCCACGCTTGCCGACTGGTCGCGCAGCGGCAGCTACACCCCGCGCGCGTCGATCGCGACGATCGCCAACGCGATGGACGTCGGCGCACCCAGCAATTTCGAGCGGCTGATCGCGCTTGCGCCCGAACTGCGCGAAGTGACCGTCGAGCTGGTCGACGACCCCGCGATCAAGGCGCGGATCGTCGCGGATCACGCCGACTATCTGTGGTGCCCGCACTCGGCGGCGGCGGCGGAGGCTTATTCCCGGCTCGACCCGGCGACCCGCGCCGAACGCCCGTGGGCGATCGCCGCGACCGCGCACCCCTACAAGTTTGCCGACGTCATCGAGCCGCTGATCGGCAAGACCATCGCGGCGCCCCCGGCGTTGGCGGCGATCCTCTCGCGCCCCTCGCACAAGGACCGCATCCCGGCCGACCTGCGCGCCCTCGCCGCGCTATTGGCCGCCGCAAGCATGGTCGCGGTCTAGCGGTCAGCCCCGCTCGTCACCGCGCCCTGCGACGCCGACCCGACCAGCATCGCATATTTCGCGAACGCCCCGC
>JAYVDG010000284.1:0-5971 GCA_043749525.1 Phenylobacterium sp. | reverse complement strand
TGGCGTGGAAGGCCGGATTGCAGGAGGCCGAGACGTGGACCATGGCGGGGACGTCCAGCTCCACCATCTTCTCGTAGAGCGGATACCAGTGGCGGTCGGTGAGCGGCGGCGCGGTCCAGTGGCCGCCGGAGGGATCGGGATTGAGGTTGCAGCCGATGAAGCCCAGCTCGGTGACGCAGCGCTCTAGCTCGGCCACTGAGTGGGCGGCGGGCACGCCGGGCGACTGCGGCAGCTGGCAGACGCCGACGAAGTTCTCCGGATAGAGTTCCACGACGCGGCCGATCAGGTCGTTGCACAGGCGCGACCACTGCAGGCTGACGGCCTCGTCGCCGATGTGGTGGGCCATGGCCGAGGCGCGGGGGGAAAAGATCGTCAGATCGGTGCCGCGTTCGCGCTGCAGCTTCAGCTGCGCGCCCTCCAGGCTCTCGCGGATCTCGTCGTCGGAGATGTTGGGCAGGGTCAGGCGGGCCAGCTGGTGGGCGTCGCAGTTGCAGGCGATTTGGCGCTCGCGGAACTCCTGCAGGGAGGCCGGGGCGGTCGTGTAGTGGCCATGGCAGTCGATGATCATGCCGTCTTCCTGATGATGTGGTCGAGCATGGCGCCCAGGTCGGTCTGTGTGTGGGCGGCCTTGAACTCAGCGGCCCAGTCCTGCCGCTGCGCGATCGCCGCGCTCATGGTGGGGGCGACGCTGGCCTCCGCCACGGTGCGCGCGGCCTCGCGCATCTCCTCGGCCCGGCGCACGCCGTGCTCCACGGAGCGGCTGATCATGTAGCGGGCCGTCGCCTCCCAGTCAGGCAGCGGCAGCAGGTCGGAGAGGGAGGCCAGCACCGTGGCCTCCACCCCGTAGTGGCGGGCGGCCAGCAGCGACTCGGTGAGCAGGGCCTCGATGCCCTTGATCATCACGCTGCGGCACATCTTGGTGGCCGAGGCCTGGCCCACCTGGTCGGAGAAAACGGTCAGTCCGGTGAACCCCAGGGGCACGGCCAGTTCGGCCAGGGCCTGGGCGTGCGGACCACCAAGCAGCATCGGCGAGGCCAGCCGCTTGGGCGGGAACGGCGCCATGACGGCGGCCTCCACATAGCGGCCGCCGGCGCCGTCGATGATCTCCGCCGAGGCCTGCTTCATGCCCGGCGAGGCCGAGTTGAGATCGAGGAAAAAGGCGCCCTTGCCGATGGCGCCGGCCGCCGCGCGGGCGGTCTCCACATCCTGGGCGGCCGTCACCGCGCTGAGGATCAGGTCGGCGCCCGCCACCGCCTCGGCGGCGCTGGCGGCGGCGCGCACGGCATGGTTCGGCACGGCGCGGCTAGGGATGCTGGCGGGGTCGGAAAACAGCACGTCATAGGCGGTGAGGGCGGCCTTGCCCGCCAGGTCACTCGCCAGGATCTGGCCGACCTCGCCGAAGCCGATGAGACAGACCCGAGTCATTTGCCGCCCCAGACGCTGGCGGGCACATAGACCTCGCCGGACATCAGCTTGCGCGCCGTGCGCAGCAGGGCCGAGCGCTTGACGCTGACCACACCGTCCACCACCGCGACCTCCATGGCCACGGTGAAGAAGCCGGTGGGGTGCTCCACCTCGAGCTCCTTGACGGCTTCCACATCGGCGATCCCGGCCACCTCGGCGGCCACCGATCCGGGGACCACGCAGGCCGTCGCCACGCTGACCGCGCCGAACACCCCGATGGCCTCGTGAACCCGGTGCGGGATGAAGTTCCGGGTGCAGATGATCCCACCATGCTGGGGCGGCGCCACCAGGCACATCTTGGGTACGGTCTTCTTGGCCACGTCGCCCAGGTTCATCCGCGGCCCGATCTGCAGCCGGATCGCCTCCACCCGGGCCTTCAGCTCGATGTCGGCCTCCAGGGCTTCCGGCGTCTCGTAGCCGGTCTTGCCGAAATCGGCGGCGCGCATGACGACGACGGGCATGCCGTTGTCGATGGCGGTGAGCTCGATCCCGTCGATCACGTCGCGCACATTGCCGGTGGGCAGCAAGGCGCCGCAGCTGGAGCCCGCCACATCCAGGAAGTCAGTGGGGATGGGCGCGGCCGTGCCCGGCACACCGTCGATGCGGGCGTCGCCGTCATAGCGCACCACGCCGCCGGGCGTCTGGATCGCGGCCACGGCGATGGCGCCGGTATTGACCATGTGGATGCGGACCTCGGTCACGCCGTCCCTGGCGGGAAACAGTCCCGTCTCGATGGCGAAGGGGCCGACGCCGGCCAGCAGGTTGCCGCAGTTCTGGCCTGGATCGACCCGGGGCTCGTCCACCACCACCTGCAGGAACAGGTAGTCCACGTCGGCGTCGGGCCGGGTCGGGGGACCCACCACCGCCACCTTGCTGGTGAGCGGATGGGCGCCGCCCATGCCGTCGATCTCGCGGGTATCGGGCGACCCCATGGCGGCCAGCAGCACCGCGTCGCGGACAGCGACGTCGGCCGGCAAATCCTCGACGCGGAAATAGAGCCCCTTGGAGGTCCCGCCTCGCATCACCGTGCAGGGGATGGCGGTCTGCATCAGGCTTGATCCACCCAGACCAGACCCTTTTCGGCCAGGCGCTCGCGCATTTTGTAGATGTCCAATCCGAGTTCGCCAGCGGCCAGGCGCGCCCGCTTGTCGATCTCGTTGGCCTCGCGGCCCCGGGCCTTCTCGGCAACGGCGGCGGCGTCGGCCCGACGCACCACGCAGACCCCGTCGTCATCGGCCACGATCACGTCGCCCGGGTTGATCAAGGCGCCGGCACAAACGACCGGGGTGTTCACATTGCCGATGGTCTCCTTGACCGTGCCCTGGGCGAACACCGCCTTGGACCAGACCGGGAAGCCCATCTCGGTGAGATAGGCGATGTCGCGGACGCCCGCGTCGATGATCAAACCGCGCACGCCGTGGGCCTGCAGGGAGGTGGCCAACAGGTCGCCGAAATAGCCGTCCTCGCAAGGCGAGGTGGGGGAGACCACCAGGACGTCGCCGGGTTTGCACTGCTCCACCGCCACGTGGATCATCCAGTTGTCGCCGGGCGCGACCTCGCAGGTCACCGCCGAACCGGCGATCTTGGCAGGGCGATAGATGGGCCGCAGGTAGGAGGCCAGCAGGCCGATCCGGCCCTGGGCCTCATGGACCGTGGCGACGCCGAACTCAGCCAGGGCGTCGATGGCCGCGGCGTCCGCGCGCGGGATGTTTCGAACGACGAGCGCCATCTTCAGGTCCTAGCCAATTCGTTGTGTTTTATCTAGTTCGTACATTTTGATCCTGCCCGTTAATCAATAGGGCAGGCCCACATAGTTTTCCGCCACGGTGACCTGGGCCGCCTGGGACCCGACGATATAGTCAATCTCGGCCCGCTGCATCCGCCGGCTGAAGGCGTCGGTGTCGGGGAACCGGTGAGTCAGGCCGGTGAACCACCAGGAGAACCGCTCGGCCTTCCACACCCGCGACAGGGCCTTGGCCGAGTAGCCGGTGAGGCCTTCGTTCGAGCCGTTCGCGTAGAACCCGCTCAGGGCCTCGGCGAGGTAATGCACGTCGGACGCCGCCAGGTTCAGCCCCTTGGCCCCGGTTGGCGGCACGATGTGGGCGGCGTCCCCGGCCAGGAACAGGCGGCCCCAGGACATCGGCTCGGCGACGAAACTGCGCAGGGGGGCGATGGACTTCTCGATGGAGGGCCCGCGGGTCATGCCGGCCGCGGCGGCGGGCCCCAGGCGCACGGCCAGCTCGTCCCAGATCTTCTCGTCGGGCCAGTTGGCCAGGTCCTCGTCCACCGGCGCCTGGATGTAGTAGCGGCTGCGCACGTTGGAGCGCATGGAGGCGAGCGCGAAGCCCCGCTCATGGTTCGAATAGATCAGCTCGTGATCGCAGGGCGGGACGTCGGCCAGGATGCCCAGCCAGCCGAAGGGATAGACCTTCTCATAGGTCCTCAGCACGTCGGCCGGGATCGAGGGCCGGCTGACCCCGTGATAGCCGTCGCAGCCCGCCACGAAGTCGCAGTCCAGCCGCTGGTCCACGCCGTCCTTTGTGTAGGTGACGAAGGGGGAGTCGGTGTCCAGGCCGTGAAGGGCGACGTCCTCCGCCTCGAAGACGACCGGTGTCTGACGCGCAGCAGCCGCCTCGATCAGGTCCTTGGTCACCTCGGTCTGGCCATAGACCATCACCATCGAACCGCCGGTCAGGCCCTTGAGGTCGATGCGGTGAATCTCGCCATCGACGGCCAGGGCGAAGCCGTCGTGGATCAAGCCCTCCCGTGTCATGCGGGCGTCGACGCCGATCTTCTTCAGCAGGTCGATGGTCCCCATCTCCAGCACCCCGGCGCGGATGCGGGCCTCGACATAGTCGCGGCTGCGCTGTTCCAGCACCTCGCTGGTCACCCCGGCCACGTGCAGCAATTGCTGCAGCAAAAGGCCCGCGGGTCCGCCCCCGATGATGGCGACCTGGGTCCGCATCAGGCGGTGAACCTCAGGGGCACGTTGAGCGCGCCGATCTCCGGGAAGCGGGTCGGCTTGATGTCGCCGGCCAGGTCGAACCGCTTGGTCCGCGCCAGCAGTTCCTCCAGCGCGACCCGCAGCTCGACGCGGGCCAGGGCCGAGCCGGCGCAGGCGTGCGGGCCCATTCCGAAGGCGACGTGCTGGTTGATGTTGGGGCGGTTGAGGATGAAGTCGTCGGGGTTCTCGAACACGTCTTCGTCGCGGTTGGCCGAGGCGTAGACCAGGGCGATGGGTTCGCCGGGGCAGATTCTCTGGCCGCGAATCTCCACCTCCCTGTTGGCGGTGCGCGCGAAGCCTCGGTACGGCGTGTAGAGTCGCAGATACTCCTCCACCGCCGCCGGGATCAGGGACGGATCGGCGCGCAGCTGCGACTGCAGATCCTGGTTGCGCGACAGATGGACGGCGATGGACCCGATCATCACCGTCGGCGCGATGATCCCCACCACCAGCACCTGGCGCACCGTGCCGATGATCAGTTCGTCGGGCAGGGGCTCGCCGTGGGCGCGGGCCGCCAGCAGGGCGCTGGTGGGGTCGATCTTCGGGTCCTGGGGGTTGGCCTTGCGCTCGGCGATCAGGTCGCGGGCCATGTCGTAGAGCTGCAGCGAGGTGACCTTGACCACGTCGTCGATGGCCGCCTGCACCGCCACATTATAGGCGCGGCCGACTTCGCTGAGCGCGGCGACGCCCGCCTCCGACAGGTTCATCCATTCGGCGAACACCCGGATCGGCAGGTGGCTGGAGAAGTCGGCGCAGATATCGGCCGCGCCCGAGGCGATCAGCGGGTCCAGCAGGTCGATGGTGATGCGGCGCACGGTGGGCTCCAGCGCCTCGGCCTTGGCCTTGGTGAGCAGCGGGTCCAGCGCCTTGCGGTATGGGGTGTGCTCGGGCGGGTCGAGGTGCAGGGGCGGACGGCGCCCGGTGAAGGCCACCTTGGGCACCACGTTTTGCACCGAAGTGATGAAGGTGTCGAAGCTGGAGGCCGCGTTGCGGACGTCGTCATACTTGGTCAGCGCCCAGAACCCGCCCCAGGCCTCGGTGTGCGCCACGGGGCACTTGGCCCGCAGTTCCGCATAGATCGGATAGGGGCTGTCGAACGTCTCCGGAGCCAACGGATCGAAGTCGGATGGGCGGTCGGTCATGGCGTTTCCCCGAAGACCCCTTTGCGCAGGGACCTCTCAAGTAGTATGTGTTGCAAACAATTTGCCGGTTCAGTGGCCCCGCGTCCAGAGCCGGTTGAAAAAAGAGGTGGGAAGCGGTGACCAAGGGGGAGGACATGAGCGACGCTTGGCTGGCCCGGGACTTCATCCATCGCCAGGCCCGCACCCGGCCCGGCAAGCTGGCGGTCCAGGAACTGGCCGGCGGCCGCGCCCTCTCCTATTCTGGTCTTGAGGCCGTGCTTCGCGCTTGCGAATCCTATCTGCGCAGCGTTCTGAGCGGCCGGGGCGCCCGGGTGGCGATCCTGGCGCGGAACTCGGTCCACCACATCACCCTCTTCTATGG
>JAYVDG010000283.1:0-2076 GCA_043749525.1 Phenylobacterium sp. | reverse complement strand
CCACCCAGACCCAGCTGGTGCTGGCCCAGGCCCGCGACACCTTCTGCGGCCGACAGGACTGCAGCAGCGACGCCACCCTGCCTGACCTGCACGCCCTGGCCGAAGCGCCCGAAAACCTCATCGACAAGCCCCGCTGGTCCCAGGCGCCCAGCCTGATGGAGGCCCAGGCGGCCTATCCCCTGGGCGCCCAGGCCTTCCGCCTCAGCGGCTGGGCCATGCTGCAGTGCCGGGTGGCCGACGCCGGAGCCCTAGAGGACTGCCAGGTGCTGGCCCAGGAGCCGAGGCGGCTGGGGTTCGGCGCGGCGGGCCTGAAGGTGGCTGGCAGCTACCGCCTCGATCCCGACCTGATGGCCCAGGGGGCGGCCGGCGACCGGGTCAACCTGCCGACCTTCTTCAGCATTGCGCGCGAGACCCCGCCCGAGCCCGTGCGGCCCCGGCCGTCACGCGCCCTGACGCTGGCCCGTGAGATCGTCCGGACCCAGGGGATCGAGGCGACCGCCGACCAGGCCGGGGCGCTTGGCCAGTATCTGCTCAGCCACCAGCCCGGCCTGGACGAGGCGGTGCGCCGCGACGCCGGCGAAGCCTATCGCGGCGCGGTGATCGAAGATCTCCCTGACCTGCTGGACGCCCATGCGGCGGTCTATGTGGCGACCCTCACCGAGCCGGAGCTCGCCAGCACCGCCGCCTTCCTGCACAGCCCCGCGGGCCAGCTCGCCACCGGCCGCGACGACGCCTTCAATGTCCGCCTGTCGAGCGCCCTCGGAGAGGTTCAGGCCAAGGCGGACGCCCAGGCGCGCGTCGCCTTCTGCGCCACCCACGCCTGCGCGGCCCCCTAGACCCTGAGCGGCATCAGGACGTAGCGGACGTCGGGGTCGGTGGGGTCGAGGACCAGGGCCGGGTCGTTGGGGCCGCCGAAGCGGAACTCGGCCAGCTCGGCGCCGATCTGGTCGGTGACGTCCAGCAGGTAGCGGGCGTTGAACGACAGTTCGAAGCTCTCGCCGTCGTAGTCGACCTCGATCTCCTCGACGGCCTGGCCGGCTTCCATGTTGCGGACGGTGAGGATCACCCGGCCGGGCTCGATGGCCATGCGCACCGAGCGGCTCTTCTCGGCCGAGATGGTGGCCACGCGGTCCACGGCTTTGGCGAACAGCTTGTTGTCCACCATCATCACCCGGTCGTTGTCCTTGGGGATGACCCGGACATAGTCGGGGAAGTTGCCGTCGATGACCTTCGACGTCAGGGCGGCGCCGCCGAACTCGAAGCGCACCTTCTGGGGGCTCAGCGCCAGGTCGACGGTCTCGCCGGCGTCTTCCAGCAGGCGACGGGCCTCATTGACGGTCTTGCGGGGCACGATGACGCCCGGCGTGCCGGCCGAGCCTTCCGGCGCGATCATCTCGGCCAGGGCCAAGCGATGGCCGTCGGTGGCCACGGCGCGCAGCTTGGCCACGCCGCCCTCGACCACCGAGTGCAGGTAAAGGCCGTTCAGGTAATAGCGGGTCTCCTCGGTGGAGATCGCGAACTTGGTCTTGTCGATCAGCCGGATCAGGTCGCCGACATCGACGCCGATGCGGCCCGACAGGCCGTCGGCGGACATCACCGGGAAGTCCCCGGCCGGCAGCACCGGCAGGTTGAAGCGCGAGCGGCCCGCGGCCACGGTCAGGCGCGGATCCTCGCCGGTGAAGGACAGCGAAACGTCGGCGCCGTCGGGCAGCTTGCGGACGATTTCATAGAGGGTGTGGGCGGGCGCGGTGATCTGGCCCGGCTGCTCCACCTGGGCGAAGGCCTCGTCGATGATCTCCATGTCGAGATCGGTGGCCGAGAAGGTCAGGCGCTCGCCCTCGGCCGAGAGCAGCACATTGGAGAGGATCGGAATGGTGTTGCGGCGTTCCACCGCGCTTTGCACATGCCCGAGCGCCTTCAGAAGCGCCGCCCGTTCGATCGTCAATTTCATGGTCAGTCCGAACCTGTGGCGCAGCGGCGCGCGGGCGCGCCGTCACCCCCCGAGAATAAAGGACTTGCGACTTTAGCCAAAACCGCGCGGCGCGGAAGGGGCTGTAAGCCCGTCTGCTGGGGAAT
>JAYVDG010000282.1:0-5977 GCA_043749525.1 Phenylobacterium sp. | reverse complement strand
TGTGCTCGTCCACCGTGTAGGAGTGGTACATGTTGAACTGCATCTGGGCGACGACCCGGCCGAACTCCGGCAGGAAACGACCCAGGACCCCGGCCTCGTTCATCAGGGTGAGCGTACGCTGCGGATCGCGGCCCCGGGCCAGGATGTCCAGGAACACCTTGGCTGCGCGAGGATCGCGCCGGGTCTTCGACGTGATCAGCGGCAGGGAGCGGGTGGCGGCGGTGAAGGCGTCGGGGTGCAGGTCCAGGTCACGCCGGTCGGCGGTGCGGAACAGGCGCAGCAGGTTGATCGGATCAGCCTGGAAGATTTCCGGCGTGTCGATGTTGAGCCGCCCGCCCTCCTCGTGGAAGCCCGCCTCCAGCATTGTCTTGCGCGGCCTGCCCCGGCCCGGCAGCAGGCGGGAGATGCCCTTGGGGTGAGACTTCACCCGCTCGGATTCCAGCTTGGCGGCGAAGACGCGGGTCAGGGCCCCGACCTCCTTGGCGATCAGGAAGTAGCGCCGCATGAAGCGCTCGACGGCTGGCGCGTCGCCCCGGTCGCCGTAACCCATCCGCCGGGCGATCTCCGGCTGAAGGTCGAAGGTCAGGCGCTCTTCCGGCCGGCCGGTTGCGAAGTGCAGATGGCAACGCACCGCCCACAGGAAGTCGAAGGCGCGAAGGAAGGCGGCTACCTCCCGCCGCTCGAACATCTCCAGGTGCACGATCCCGTCCGTCCGCGCCTGGGCCGAAGGGTTCAGGTACTGGGCGATCCAGAACAGGGTGTTGAGGTCGCGCAGGGCGCCCTTGCCCTCCTTGACGTTGGGCTCCACCAGGTAGCGGCTGGCGCCGGCCCGGGCATGGCGCTCGTCGCGCTCCTTCAGCTTGGCGGCGACGAACTGGGCGCCCGTGCCCTTCACCACCTCGGCGGCGAACCGGCGAGTCAGCTCCTCGGCCAGCTTTTCGTCGCCGGTCAGCCGCCGCGCCTCCAGGATCGAGGTGCGGATGGTGAAGTCTTCCTTGGAGAGCCGGACGCACTCCTCGACCGTGCGTGAGGCGTGGCCGACCTTGAAGCCCAGATCCCACAGGGCATAGAGCATGAACTCGATGACGCTCTCGGCGTGGGCCGTCTGCTTGTAGGGCCGCAAGAACAGCAGATCGAGATCGGAGAAGGGCGCCAGGGTGCCGCGCCCGTAGCCGCCCACCGCCATGAGGGCCAGGCGCTCGCCCTCGGTGGGATTGCGCGCCCGGAACACGTGGACGGTGGTGAAGTCGTAGAGCGCGGTGACCACCTCGTCGGTGACGCCGGAGATCAGGCGGGCGGTCTCGATGCCGCCGGCGCCGTTCTCCAACCGCTCCTTGGCGATCATCCGGCCGCGGAACAGGGCCTGCTTGAGGATGTCCAGCGCCCGGCGCCGCTGTTCGGGCGCATCCCCCGCCGCGTCCAGAGCCGCGGCCGAGAGCTGGGCGCGCAGCCGCAGGCCGTCGACGACATATTCCAGGCGCGTGGGACGCAGGCGTGGCGGCATGGGAAACCTAAGGAAAACTGGTCCCCGACATATAGAGCCGCGCCGTCCCGGGCGCGAAGCCCGCAGGAGGACGCAGGCCAAGAAAAAGGCCGGCCCCCTGGGGCCCCGGCCTTCGGTCGTCTGGTCGAAAACGCGTCTTAGAGCGCAGCGAGCTTTTGCTGGGTGACCTGCACGGTGTCCCTCACGCAACGGCCGTAGGCGTCCAGGATCATGGTCTCGCCGACGACGTCCCGGGCGCAGACAGTGCGCGCGGCGTCGAGGATGTCGGCGTTGATCTGTTCGGCGGACTTGCCGACCAGGGAGACGCGGACTTCGGTGGCGCTGGCCGAGGAGGCGGCGAAGGCGGCGACGGCGGCGATAAGGGCGATGCGGATCATGATCTAAATCTCCAGCGGCGCGGGAAAATGGGGAGGAGAGGTCCGCGCTCGTCGGAGGTGTTTTTGTACTCACGAGATTAAAATATTGTGCAGTGCGATGGTTAAAATATTGCGGTGCATCATTTCCTTGTGACGCTTAGCTTGGCCGGGGCGACCCTTGGGTGATCAGCCGCGCGCTGCGCTGGTTGCGGGCGTGGATCCACAGCCAGTTGAGGGCCACGGCCAAGCGGGTCCTGGCGCCGATCAGGAAGTAGATGTGCACCAGGCCCCAGAGCCACCAGGCCAGCGTCCCCTTCAGCCGGATCCAGCCGAAGTCGATCACCGCCCGGCGCTTGCCGATCTGCGCCAGGCTGCCAGGGTGCATGTAGCTGAACGGTCCGGGCGGCGTGGCGCCGCGCAGGCGGCCCTTGATGACCTTGGCGGCATAGGCGCCGGCCTGCTTGGCGACGGGGGCGATGCCGGGCGCGGGACGGCCATTGGGGGCCCGCAAGCTGGCGGTGTCGCCGAGGACGAACACCTCGGGGTGTCCGGGGACGCTGAGGTCGGGTTCCACCCTCACGCGGCCCGCGCCGTCGGCGGGCGCGGCGAGCCAGTCGGCGGCCGACGAGGCGCGCACCCCCGCCGCCCAGATCACCGTCCTGGTCTCCAGCCGCTTGTCGCCATAGGCCACGTAGTCGGCGGTGACCTCGGAGACCGCTGCCCCCAGCTCCACCTCGACGCCGAGCTTGGCCAGCGACTTCTGCGCATAGTCCGACAGGCTGTCGGGATAGCCGCCCAGCACGCGGGGGCCGGCCTCGATCAGCACCACCCGGGCGCGGCCCGGATCAATGTTGCGGAATTCGCGCGGCAGGGTGTGGCGGGCCAGTTCGGCGATTGTGCCGGCCAGCTCCACGCCCGTAGGTCCCGCCCCGACGATGACGATGCTCAGCAGGGCCATCTGGCGGGCGGTGTCGGTCTCCCGCTCGGCCTGCTCGAAGGCTATCAGGATGCGCCCGCGGATGGTGGTGGCGTCCTCGATGGTCTTGAGACCCAGGGCGAAGGGCCCCCACTCGTCGTGGCCGAAATAGGCGTGGCGGCGCCCGTGGCCAGAACGAGCGTGTCGTAGGGCACGGTCGTCCCGTCCTCGAGCCGCACTTCGCGCGCCTGCGCGTCCACCCCGGTCACCTGGGCCAGGACGGTGGTGACCTCGCGCTGGTCGCGCACCAGGGCGCGGATCGGCGAGGCGATCTCCGAGGTGGCTAGCGACGCTGTGGCCACTTGGTAGAGCAAAGGCTGGAACAGGTGGTGGTTGCGGCGGTCGATCAGGGTGATGGCCACGGGCGCGCCGGCCAGACCCTTGACCACAGAGAGCCCGCCAAAGCCGCCCCCCACGACGACGACGCGATGTGGGGGTTGGGCCTGGGTCAGTTGAGCAATCCCTTGAGCCGGTAGAGGGCCGCCATGGCTTCGCGCGGGCTCATGCTGTCGGGGTCGAGTTCGGCGACAGCCAGGTCCACCACGCTGGGACCCGAACGCTCGGCGACGCCCGGGGCGGTGGCGGCGAACAGCGGCAGGTCGTCGAGATGGGCCGGGGCGCCGGTTTCCCGCTCCAGGCGCTCCAGCACCTCGCGGGCGCGGATCACCACGGGGGCCGGGACCCCGGCCAGCTTGGCCACCTGGACGCCATAGGAGCGGTCGGCGGGACCGGGGCCGGCCTCGTGCAGGAAAATCAGGTCGCCGTTCCACTCCTTGGCCTTCAGCGACAGGTTGGCGACGTGGGCCAACCGCCCCTCCAGCACCGCCAGCTCGTGATAGTGGGTGGCGAACAGGCCCCGGCAGCGGTTGGTCTCGTGCAGGGCCTCGGCGCAGGCCCAGGCGATGGCCAGGCCGTCATAGGTGGCCGTGCCACGTCCGATCTCGTCGAGGATCACCAGGGAGCGTGGGGTGGCTTGCGTCAGGATGGCGGCGGTCTCCACCATCTCGGCCATGAAGGTCGAGCGGCCTCGTGCCAGGTCATCGCCCGCGCCCACGCGGCTGAACAGCCGGTCCACCACGCCAAGACGCAGGCGCTTGGCCGGCACGTAGCAGCCGGCCTGGGCCAGGACGGCGAGCAGGGCGTTCTGGCGCAGAAAGGTGGACTTGCCAGCCATGTTCGGCCCGGTCACCAGGGCCAGGCGCGGCCCCACGGCGCCGGCGCCATCGAGGCGGCAGTCGTTGGGGGTGAAGGGCTGGCCGGTGCGCTTGACGGCGGCCTCCACCACCGGGTGGCGGGCGGCCTCGGCTTCGAAGGCGGTGGAGCGGTCGAGGATCGGCCGGGTGCCGCCCACATCGTCGGCCCATTCGGCGAGGCCCGCGGCCACATCGAGGCGGGCGGCCCCCTCGGCGGCGGCTTGGATGGCGGCGGCGACGCCGATGGCGGCCTCGCGCCAGGCCTCGAAGGTGGCCACCTCGATGGCCAGGGCCCGCTCGGCGGCTTGGGCGATCCTGGCGTCCAGCTCGGCCAGCTCCACGGTGGTGAAGCGGACCTGGTTGGCCAGCGTCTGGCGGTGGATGAAGGTGGCGTTCAGCGGCGGCGCCATCAGCGGCTCGGCGGCCTTGGCCGTGCACTCGACGAAATAGCCCAGCACCGCATTGTGGCGGATCTTCAGGGCCACGCCTGAGTCAGCCAGCAGCTGGGCTTCCAGCTGCAGGATCACCCGGCGGCTGTCGTCGCGCAAGGCGCGGGCCTGATCCAGTTCGGGCCGGACCCCGGCGGCCACGAAGCCGCCGTCGCGGGCCTGGGCCGGAAGTTCGGTCCCCAGCCCCTGCGCCAGCATCTGGCGGAAGGCGCCCAGCTCGTAGTGGTCGAGGGCGTGCAGGACGGCCAGCGCACTCTCCACCTCCGAGGGCGGCGGCGGGTCGAGCGGGGCCGGGGCGCCCGCGAACAGGCCGGCGATGGCCTCGCCCCGGGCCAGTCCGTCGCGCAGGCAGCCGAGGTCGCGGGGTCCACCCCGGCCAAGCGCCAGCCGCGACAGGGCGCGGGCCATATCGCCCAGGCCCTTCAGTTCCTCGCGCAGCTTCTGGCGCAGAGGACGGCGCTCCACGAACCAACCCACAGCATCTAACCGAACCTCGATGGCGGCGGGGTCCAGCAGCGGCCGGGCCAGCCGCGCGGCCAGCATCCGGGCGCCCGGCGCGGTGATGGTGCGGTCGATGGCCCCCAGCAGCGAGCCTTCGCGGGAGCCCGACAAGCTCTTCTCGATCTCCAGACTGGTCCGCGTGGCCGGATCGATGGCCATGACATCAGCCTCGCCCGCCCTTCGCGGGGCGGTGAGGGCCGGCAGGCGACCGGCTTGGGTCGTTTCCAGGTGGGCGGCGATCAGGCCCAGCGCCGAAATCTCCGCCCCCGACAGCGGCCCGAAGCCGTCCAGGGTGTCGACACCATAGAGCCGCTTCAGCCGGGCCTCGGAGGCGGCGGGCTCGGCCAGGGCCGAGGGCATGGGCTGCACCACCCCGCCGGCGCTGCGCAGGGCGGTGTTCATGCCCTCATCGGCGAACAGGCGGTCGGGGACCAGGATTTCCGAGGGACCCAAGGCCGCCAGGGCCGAGGCCAGGTTCTCACGCGCCACGGCCCAGCACTCCACCTCGCCGGTGGAAAGCTCGACGCTGGCCACGGCCGCGGCCCCGGCCCGCACCGCCACGGCGGCCAGCCGGTTGGCGCCGCGCGCATCCAGCAGGCCATCCTCGGTGAGGGTGCCTGGCGTCACCACCCGGACCACGTCGCGCCGCACGATCGATTTCGACCCGCGCTTGCGGGCCTCGGCGGGGTCTTCCATCTGCTCGCAGACGGCGACCTTGAAGCCGGCGCGGATCAGCTTGGCGAGATAGGCCTCGGCGGCATGCACCGGCACGCCGCACATGGGGATCGGATTGCCGCCGTGCTGGCCCCGCGCCGTCAGCGTGATTCCGAGCGCGGCTGAGGCCTTCTGGGCGTCCTCGAAGAACAGCTCGTAGAAGTCGCCCATGCGGAAGAACACCAGCGCGTCCGGCTGGCGGGTCTTGGCCTCGAAATACTGCGCCATCACCGGCGAGGCGCCGGCGGATGGGTCGGGCAGGGTGGTTTGGACCTGAGCGTTCA
>JAYVDG010000281.1:0-5979 GCA_043749525.1 Phenylobacterium sp. | reverse complement strand
ACTGCGCCAACTTCGCTCCAGACTGGATGACCGCCTTGCCCGCCGACCTGCTCAAGCCCCTGACCTTTGCCCATGGCCCAGCCATGAAGAACCGCCTGATGCTGGCCCCGCTCACCAATCTGCAGAGCCATGTGGACGGGACGATGTCGGAGGACGAGTTCCACTGGCTGACCCTGCGGGCCCAGGGCGGCTTTGGCCTGACCATGACCTGCGCCTCCCACGTCCAGCGCATCGGCCAGGGCTTCCCGGGCCAGATGGGCATCTGGTCAGACGACCACATCGCGGGCCTGACCCGGCTGGCCAAGGCCATCAAGGCCGCCGACAGCGTCGCCGTGCTGCAGTTGCACCACGCCGGCTACCGCTCGCCCAAGGATCTGATCGGAATCCAGCCGGTGGGACCGTCGGACGACGAGGCCTCCGGATCGCGGGGGCTTTCCACGACCGAGGTCGAGCAGGTGGTGAAGGATTTCATCGTCGCCGCCGTTCGCGCCAAGACCGCCGGCTTCGACGGGGTCGAGGTCCATGGCGCCCACTCCTACATCCTGTGCCAATTCCTCAGCGCAGGCCTGAACCGGCGCACCGACCAGTACGGCGGCTCGGCGGAAAACCGGGGCCGGATTATCGTGGATATCCTGCGCGGCATCCGCGAGCGCTGCGGTCCCGACTTCCTGCTGGGCCTGCGGCTATCGCCTGAGCGGTTCGACCTCGATCTGCGCGAGATCGCCGACTTCGCCCAGCACGTCATGTCCGAGAAGATGATCGACTTCCTCGACATGTCCCTGTGGGACGCCTTCAAGGAGCCGGCGGACGAGGCCTACAAAGGCCGGACCCTGATGAGCTATTTCACCGAGCTCGACCGGGGCGCCGTGCGCCTCGGCGTGGCCGGCAAGATCATGAGCGCGGCGGACGCCCGGGCCATGCTGGACGCCGGCGCCGACTTCGTCCTGCTGGGCCGCGCCGCTATCCTGCATCACGACTGGGTCCACCGGGTGGAGATCGACCCGGACTTCGCCCCCATCAGCCTGCCGGTGACCCGCGAGCACCTGCGCCACGAGGGCCTGGGCCCGGCATTCGTCGACTACATGGCTACCTGGAAGGGGTTTGTGACTGAACCGGAGGCGGTGGAGGCTTAAACTCCAATCCGCTCACCCCGGCGAAGGCCGGGGCCCAGATCGTAAGTCACGATGTGAGCCAGGAATCCTGAAAGCGGTGGATGTATCTGGGTCCCGGCCTTCGCCGGGATGAGCGGTGGTGTTACGGCGCCACCGGCTTCCCATCGGCCTTGTAGACGGTCCCACCCTTCATCACGAAGCCGACGTGCTCCAGCGTGGTGACGTCGGCCAAGGGGTTGCCGCTGACCGCGATGATGTCGGCGTAGCGGCCGGCCTGGACGGAGCCGATGTCCTTCGTGTCGCCGATCAGATCCGCCGCGCTGGCCGTGGCCGCGGTGATGGCGTCTGAGGGCGTCATTCCGGCCTTGACCATGAGGGCGAACTCCTGGGCGTTCTCGCCGTGGGCGGACATGCCGAAGGTATCGGTGCCGAAGGCGATCTTCACGCCTGCCGCATAGGCGTCGTGCAGGTTCTTGACCATCACCGGCACCACCATCAGGGCCTTCTCGGCCATCGACGGATTGAGCTGTTCCGGGTGGGTCTTTGCGCGGTCATAGACCTTGGCGCCCACCAGCATGGTGGGGATGAAGTAGGTGCCGTGCGCCTTCATGATCCTGTAGCTCTCGGCGTCGGCGAAGGAGCCGTGCTCGATGGAGTCGACGCCGAGCGCGGCGGCCTTGTCGATGGCCAGCTTCCCGTGAGCGTGGGCGGCGACCTTCATGCCCAGCGCATGGGCGGTGTCGATCACCGCCTTGATCTCGCCGTCGGCCATGAGCTGCAGGTTGGGATCGTCGCCGATGGACATGACCCCGCCCGAGGGCAAGATCTTGATCAGGCCGGCGCCTTCCCGCTGCAGGGTGCGCACCACGCGGCCGCCTCCGGGCTGTCCTTCCAGCCCGGATGCTCCAGCTCGGGATCGAGGCCGTTGGCGGAGTCGCCGTGTCCGCCGGTGGGGCTGATTGGCGCCCCGGCGACCCACATGCGTGGGCCTGGGATCTCGCCGGAATTGATCGCCTTCTTCAGGGCCACCACCACCCCGGTCTCGCCGCCGACGTCGCGGATGGAGGTGAAGCCGGCCAGCAGGGTGGCGCGGGCATAGTTGGTGGACTCGATGGCGGTGTCGTAGCTGGTCAGGGTGACGGCGTTGCGGATCGGGTCTCCCTTGTGGAAGCCCGCGGTGATGTGGTCGTGGGTGTCGATGAGGCCCGGCAGGACCGTGCCCGCCTTCAGGTCGATGACCTCCGCGCCGGCCGGGCTGACGTAGCCCGCCTGGACGCCGGTGATGCGGTCGTCATGGATCAGGATGGACACCTCGGTGCGCGGGGTCTTGGAGACCCCGTCGATCAGCCGACCGGCATGGATGACGATGTCCTTCGCCAAGGCCGGTGAGCTCAGGACCAGAGCTGAAACCGCAACACTCGCCAGCCAACCGATACGCATAGGAACTCCCGCAAAAGCTTTGCGGTGAAGCTATCGGCCCCGCCGCACCAAGGCTAGCGGGAGAAACGCGCCTTCAGGTATGGCCAGGCCCACTTGCCGATGTGGAAGACGATGAAGACTCCCACCAGGACGACGGCGGCCACGGTGAGGTGGTGTTCGAAGCCCTTGTAGCGTCCGAAGGTGGACTCGATGGTCTGTCCGAACCAGTAGCCCATCAGGGTGAAGACCGCCGCCCACAGGGCCGCCGAGGCCAGGTTGAGCAGGGTGAAGCGCAGGGCGCTAATCTTCGACACCCCCACAGCGATGGGGCTGACCATCCGCAAGCCAAACAGGTAACGGAAGGCGAAGATATAGCTGACCGGGAAACGCTCGATGAATTCCAGAGCCTTGGCGAAGGCCGGTGTCTCCGCCGCCCGGACCACATAGCGCGCGCCGCGGAACCGGCGTCCGGCCAGGAACAGGCCCTGGTCGATCAGAAAGGAGCCCGCCGCCGCGCAGCTCAGGCTGAGCCACAGAGGCAGCAGGTGCTGGTGGGCCAGGAAGCCGCCGGCGATCACCGCTGTCTGCCCCTCGAAGGCCGCGCCCAGAAAGACCGCGATCGGGCCGTAGGTGACGAGGGCGTTGTGCAGGTCGCCCATGGGCGGAGAAACTTTCGGGTCTAGCGGAAGCGGATCAGGGCTTCCTGAGTGGCTGACGCCACCAACGCGCCACCCGGCCCATAGATCGAGCCGCGATTGAAACCCCGGCCGCCCGAGGCCGAGGGACTGTCCTGCACATAGAGGTGCCACTGGGAGAAGTCGCTGGCCTTGTGGAACCACAGCGAGTGATCGAGGCTGGCCACCTGTAGCCTGCCCGAGTTCCACTCCACCGCGTGAGGCCGCAGCGAGACGTCCAGCAGGGTCATGTCGGTGCCGTAGGCCAGGGCGCACTGGTTCAGCACCACGTCGTCGCCCAGCGAGACCCGGGCGCGGAACCAGCACATGTCGTTGGGCTCGCGCACTGCCGCCACGCCGTGAGGGATCGGATCGACGGGGCGCACCTCGACGGGCCAGATGCGGCGGCTGTTGGGATCCAGACCCGCCTGGGCGCGCAGCTGCTCCTCGTTGAGCAGGGTGTCGGGCGCCGGCGCCTCGGGCATGTCGAACTGGTGCTCGAAGCCCTCTTCCGGGGTCTGGAAAGACGCGGCGAGGTTGAAGATCTGCTTGCCGTTCTGCAGGGCCACCACCCGGCGCACGGCGAAGGAGCCGCCATCGCGCACCCGCTCCACCTGGAACAGGATCGGGGTCTTGGGGTCGCCCGGCCGCATGAAGTAGCCGTGCATGGAATGGCATAGCCGGCCGTCGTCGATGGTGCGATAGGCCGCCGCCATGGCCTGGGCCACCACCTGGCCGCCATAGATGCGGCTGCCGGCCCCGGGCGGGGTCTGGCCGCGATACATGTCGAGCTCGATGGGCTCGAGCTCCAGGATGGCCACCAGTTCGGAGAACTCGGCCATCAGAAGCTCACCGGGTCGAGGTCCTTCAGGGGCCGGGCGGCCTTGTCCTTGTCCGACACCACCGACCCGGCGAAGTCCGGCCAGTCGATGGCCAGGTCCGGGTCGTTCCACAGCACCGCGCCCTCGGTCTCCGGCGCATAGAGGCCGTCGACCTTGTAGGCGAGCTCTGTGTCGGGATCGAGGGTGCAGTAGCCATGGGCGAAGCCGCGCGGCACGAAGAGTTGGTCGCCCACCTCCGCCGACAGGAGAGCCGAGACCCATTTGCCGTAGGTGGCCGATCCCGGGCGGATATCGACAGCCACGTCGAGGATGGCGCCCCGCAGGACCCGCAGCAGCTTGGCCTGCGCATGGGGCGCGGTCTGGAAGTGCAGACCCCGCACCGTGCCCGCCTGGGCGCTGAAGGCGTGATTGTCCTGCACGAAGTCTACATCGAGTCCGTACTCGACGAAGGCGCGCCGGCTCCAGGTCTCCGCGAACCAGCCCCGCGCATCGCCATGGCGCTTGGGCGTGATAAGCAGGACCTCGGGCAGGGCGAGGGGCGTAATCGTCGTCATGGCGCCTCAGTTGGACGGAGTGACGCTTGCGATGGCGCGGGTTGGCGCGAAAGACAAGTCTTTGACGCCCGCCGTCAGCATCGTGGTGGTCGCCTATCAGAGCGGCCGCCATCTGGAAACCTGCCTTGCGGCCCTGGCCACCCAGGGATTTACGGACCACGAGATCATCCTGCTGGACAACGCCTCCAGCGACGGTGCGCCACAGGCCGCGGCCGCCGCCCATCCGGAGGTGCGGTTCGTGGAGGCCGGCTCGAACCTCGGCTTCGCCGCGGGGGTCAATCGCGCCGCCAAGCTCGCCACGGGCAAGTGGATAGCCCTGATCAATCCCGACGCCTTCGCCGATCCCGACTGGCTTGAGACCCTGATGGCGGCCACACAGACCTGGTCGCGGGTGAAGTGCTTCTCATCGCGCCAGCTGATGGCCGACGACCCGAGCCGTCTGGACGGCCTGGGCGACGTGATGTCGGGCGCGGGATTCCCCTTCCGGGGCGGCTACATGGGCCGCGATCCGGGAATGGTGGCGCCCGGCCAGGTGTTCTCGGCCTGCGGCGGCGCGATGCTGGTGGAGCGGGACTTCTTCCTGCGGCTGGGCGGCTTCGACGAGCGACTGTTCTGCTACTGCGAGGATGTCGACTTCGGCTACCGGATGCGGCTGATCGATGAGCCGACGATCGTGGTCCCCTCCGCCGTGGTGCGCCATGTCGGCTCGACGGCCTCGGGCGGGCCCCGCTCGGAGTTCGCGGTGTTCCACGGCACCCGCAACCGGCTGTGGGTCTATCTGAAGAACACACCGCCCATGCTGTTGGCCCTGACCCTGCCCCTGCACGTCTTCACCACCGCCCTGCTGTTCCTGCGCCACGCCGACCGCCACGAGTTCAAGGCGCCCTGGCGAGGGCTGCTGGCGGGGCTGCGGGGGTTGGACCTGGCGTTCGAGGCCCGGCGTGAGGCGCAAGCGACGCGGACCGTGGGATCATGGGCCATCGCGCGCGCCATGACGTGGAACCCCTTCGACCTGTTCCTGCGCAGGGTGGTGATCAAGCGGCGCTAGGGGCTATTCCCCCGCCGCCGCCCACTCCACCAGCCGTTCCATGAAGGCGCCGCCGCGGTCCATCTGGACGGCCTCGACATATTCGTTGGGCTGGTGGGCCTGATCGATGGAGCCGGGGCCGCAGATGACGGTGGAGAACCCCGCCTGCTGGAACTGGCCGGCTTCGGTGGCGAAGGCGACGACCCGGGGCGGGCCGTTGTCGCCCGTCAGGCGCCGCGCGAAGACTTCGGCCGCGCCGTCGGGCTCCGGCGCCAGGGGCGGGGTGAAGGACTTGCGCTCGACCTTGACCCCAGCCTGGGGGAAGCGCGCCTTCAGCACCGCGTCCAGCTC
>JAYVDG010000280.1:0-2079 GCA_043749525.1 Phenylobacterium sp. | reverse complement strand
GCAGGAAGGGCTCGGCCGGCCGGGCGATCACCGCGGTCGGATCGGCGGCGTCGAACAGCATCTGGCCGGGCTGATAGGCGAAGGCCGGCGCGGCGGGATCGCCGTCCTTGACGTTGTTGGCCCCGTTATAGATCAGGATGATGCCGTCCTTGGTCAGCACGGCGGGCGGGCCGGGTTCGGTCAGCATGGAATCAAAGCGGTGTTTTCGCGGGCCGGCCAGGGGATGCAGGCCCATAGTCCCGCGCACCCGATCGACCTTCCAATTGGCGGGGCGCGTGTCGGTCGGCGGCCGCCAGGTCAGGTAGCGCTCCGGGGCGGTGTCGATTTCTAGCGGCGTCCAGGCGATCAGGTCCTCGGAGGTCGCGGCGTAGATCACGCCCTCGCCCCAGTACATCCAGTACTTGCCGTCGATCTTCACCGCGACCAGCCGGCCGTCCTTCAACTCGGTGACGATGGAGCCGGCCTTGCTGGGCAGGCGCACATAGGGGGTCTTGGCGAAGGCCGGGCCGTGCTTGATCCAGGTCTTCAGGTCGGGCGAGGTCGCCATGAACAGCGCGCCGACCTTGCCGTCGAAGGCGGTGTAACCGCAGACGAAGCCGCCGTCGGGGGACTCCACCACGCGGGGGTCTTCCAGGCCGCCGGGCCATTCCCAGGCCTGCCACTGGTCGTCGCCCGGCGCGAGCACGGGCTCGGGTTCCAGAACGAAGTTGCGGCCATCGGCGCTGGTGGCCAGACCGATGCGCGAGGTCCCCGCATAGCGGCCCTCCCGGTCCTCGGCCCGCACCAACAGGCAGATCTTCCCGTCGTGGACCACGGCCCCCGGATTGAAGAGGTCCTTGGCGGCCCAGGCGATGGCCACGCCTGCCACAGGGCAGGTGAAGGTGACCGCCGGCCGGTTTTCAAGGACGCGCTCCGGCGCGGAGAAGGGCCCCAAGGCCCAGGACGCTTGCACGATCAGGTCAGTCCTTCTTCGGCTCTTGAGCCGCCGCCGCGCCGGCGATCAGGGCGACGATCTGCGGGCTGATGTTCTCCGTGCCCTTCTCCATCATGTGGGAGACGATCCGCGCGCCGACGGCGGCGCGTGTCTGGCTGGTGAACTCGGTCTTGTTGTCGCGCACCCAGTCCATGGAGGCCTTGCGGTTCAGGTTGAGCTGCTGGAAGTGCGGGACCACATAGCGGGCGATCATCTCGTAGGAACGCTGAGTGTCGGCCCAGTTGGCCCAGTTGTGGGCCATCATCAAGTAGCAGCCGAAGCCGCCGCTTTCTTCCTTCAGCTGTTCGATCCGAGCGATGGCCTCGTCGGGCGTGCCCACCACGGCCGAGCCCAGGGCCAGATAGGCCTCGACGGGGTCGCCGGCGAAGTCGTCGGGCACCATCGGCAGGTTGGCGATCTCGCGGAAGTAATAGATCCACTTCTCCAGGCCGAAGCGGACCTGTTCGATGGCCTTGTCCTTGGTCTCGGCGATGTGCATCTGGCCGACGAGGCGCCAGGCGTTGCGGTCCATTGTCGTCCCGTTCAACGCCGCCATGTCCTCGGCGATGCCCCAGTTGGCGGCGAGCGCATTGAAGCCTGCGGTGGTGGTGGCGCCGAGCGACAGCAGGCCGACGCCATGCTTGCCGGCGGCGCGCGCGCCGGTCGGTGAGACCTGGCTGGCGACGGCGATCTCCACGGAGGGCCGCGAATAGGGGGTCATCTGCAGGCGGGCGTTGACCAGGCTGAACCAGTCGCTCTCGTGGCTGACCGCCTCGCCGCGCAGCAGGCGGACCAGGACGTCCAGGGCCTCGTCCATGCGGTCGCGCTGCTTGGCCACCGGAATGCCCATCATGAAGGCGTCGGAGGACAGCGCGCCGGGACCGGCCCCGAACATCACCCGGCCGCGTGTCATGTGGTCCAGCTGGTTGATGCGGTCGGCCAGCATCATCGGGTGGTGATAGGGCAGGGAGGAGACCCCGGTGCCCAGCTTGATATGCTTGGTGCGCTCGGCGGCGGCGGCGATGAACACCTCGGGCGAGGCGATCAGCTCATAGGCGGCGGAGTGGTGCTCGCCGATCCAGGCCTCCTCGAAGCCCAGATTGTCC
>JAYVDG010000279.1:0-5984 GCA_043749525.1 Phenylobacterium sp. | reverse complement strand
TGAAGGGCGGCTTCACCGTCGACCTCGGCGGCGCCTCGGCCTTCCTGCCGGGCAGCCAAGTCGACATCCGCCCCGTGCGCGACGTCGGCCCGCTGATGGGCAAGGAACAGCCCTTCGCCATCCTCAAGATGGACAGGCCCCGGGGAAACATCGTTGTTTCCCGTCGCGCGATCCTCGAGGAAGCCCGCGCCGAACAGCGCACCGAGCTGGTCTCCCAGCTGCAAGAGGGCGAGATCCGCGAAGGCGTGGTCAAGAACATCACCGACTACGGCGCCTTCGTGGACCTGGGCGGCATCGACGGCCTGCTGCACGTCACCGACATGAGCTGGAAGCGCGTCAATCACCCCAGCCAGGTCCTGGCCGTGGGCGACACCGTCAAGGTTCAGATCGTCAAGATCAACCCGGACACCCAGCGCATCAGCCTCGGCATGAAGCAGCTGCAGTCCGACCCCTGGGACGGCGTCGAAGCCAAGTATCCCGTCGGCGCGAAGTTCACCGGCCGGATCACCAACATTACCGACTACGGCGCCTTCGTGGAGCTGGAAGCCGGGGTCGAGGGCCTGGTCCACGTGTCCGAAATGTCCTGGACCAAGAAGAACGTCCACCCGGGCAAGATCGTCTCCACCTCTCAGGAAGTGGAAGTCGTGGTGCTCGACGTCGATCCGTCCAAGCGTCGCGTCTCGCTGGGCCTCAAGCAGGCCATGGACAATCCTTGGGACGCGTTCGTCGCGGCGCACCCGGTCGGTTCGACCGTGGAAGGCGAGGTCAAGAACGCCACCGAGTTTGGCCTGTTCATCGGCCTGGAAAACGACATCGACGGCATGGTCCACCTCTCGGACCTCGACTGGACGGCCTCGGGCGAAGAAGCCATCGCCAAGTATCACAAGGGCGAAATGGTCAAGGCCCGCGTGCTGGACGTCGACGTCGAGAAGGAACGCTTCTCGCTCGGCATCAAGCAGCTGGCCGGCGATCCCATGGTGGGCGACTTCTTCCGCAAGGGTCAGACCATCACCGTCACGGTGACGGAAGTGACCACCGGCGGCATCGAAGTCCGCTTCGGTGAAGACGACGCCCCGATGAGCGCCTTCGTGCGCAAGTCGGACCTGAGCCGCGACCGCGCCGACCAGCGCCCGGAACGCTTCGCCGTGGGTGACCGCGTCGATGCCCAGGTGACCAATGTCGACAAGGCCGCCCGCCGGGTGGGTCTGTCGATCAAGGCCCTGGAAATGGCCGAGGAAAAGGAAGCCATCGAGCAGTTCGGCTCGTCGGACTCCGGCGCCTCGCTGGGCGACATCCTCGGCGCCGCCCTGCGCGAGAAGGCCAAGAACGACTAATCGTTCTGCCGGATCGACGATGAATTGAGAGCGGCGGATCGGGAAACCGGTCCGCCGTTTTCTTTTTCGCAAACCCCACTATCCTGAGTTGCTCCGATGCGGCCCGTCCGCTGCGTCGGGCGTCCGACAGATACCCACACTACGCCAGCCAACCCTTTCACGGCCCCGATTTGGGACAAGTCAGCCCAAGCTTTCGGCGCAGATTATCGTCACTGGGCCGTAAACCCTTTTCCTGCCTTGAACATCCTCAGGGACTCGACCATGTTCCGCAGCCGAACGACCGGAAGAAGGCATGATCAAGTCTGAGCTGATCGCCAAACTCGCTGAGGAAAACCCGCACCTCACCCAGCGCGATATCGAGCGCGTGGTGGGTGTGATCCTTGAGCGCATGATCCAGGCCCTGGAGAACGGTGGCCGGGTGGAACTGCGTGGCTTCGGCGCGCTGTCCGTCCGCTCGCGCGACGCCCGGGCCGGCCGCAATCCCCGCACCGGGGAGGCCGTCGAGGTCCGCGCCAAGCACGTGCCGTTCTTCAAGAGCGGCAAGGAACTGCGCGAACGGCTCAACGCCGACGAATAGGCCTCAGGCCTCCAGGGCCTCGTTAAGGCTGCGGACGCAGAGGTCATACAGCGCGGGCTTGGTCGCCTTCGTGCTGAGATAGAAGAAGCTGTAGTAGAGCCAGTAGAGCCGGGTGGCCGCGTCGAAGCCCGCGACGCCCTGCGCCTGGCCGGCGGCATGGGCTCGGTCGGCCTTGTCATCGAAGAAGAAGGCCGCCGAGGTCAGGTCCAGCAGCGGATCGCCCATCACCGCCTGGACGCTGAAGTCGATGACCCCGGTGACGGCGCCTGTGTTGTCCACCAGCACATTGCCCGGATGATAGTCCCCGTGCGCCAGCCGGCGCGGCGCCTGGGCGCGGGCCTGGGCCAGGCCGTGGAACAGCTCCAGGACCCGCGCCGGAGCCTTCAGGTCGGCCAGGGCCCAGGGCGCCTCCTCCAGCGAGGCCCTGGCCCGGCGGCTCAGATAGGCCGGCCAGCTGTCGGTGCGGACCGGAGCGTCCCCCAGGATCTGACCGTGGAAGGCCGCCTCGCAGCCGATGGCCTGGATTTCGCCCGCGGCGGCCATGTAGCTTCCTAACGCCTCTCGGCGGGCCTCAGGCGC
This sequence comes from Phenylobacterium sp., assembly GCA_043749525.1. Classification (GTDB taxonomy): domain Bacteria; phylum Pseudomonadota; class Alphaproteobacteria; order Caulobacterales; family Caulobacteraceae; genus Phenylobacterium. The sequence continues at coordinate 3,494 of JAYVDG010000279.1, read as the reverse complement.
GGCGGTCTCCAGGAACCGCGTCAGTTCGATCCCGGGGATGCGCGCCTCCACCACGCAGGCGAGCCCATCCATCTCAAGAACCTCATGGAAGCGGGGGACCTGGAAGCGGACCGCCGACGTGTCGAGCCCACGGTAGAAGCCGTCCAAGGCCCGGACGTGGGCCAGCGGGGTCTCACGCGAGAACAGCCGCAGCACGCGGTCGCCGGCCAGGCCGTAGGCGCGGCTCTGGACGCCGGCCCCCAGCAGGTCGGCCTCCGTCACCCCGAAATGCTTCAGCGCCTGCTCGCTCACGCTTGACCCGATGCTCTTGATTCTGACGCAACCCTAGGCCAGAGCGTAACCATGAGCATCTTCAGTGAATTCCGCGAGTTCATCGCCCGGGGCAATGTCATCGACCTGGCCGTGGGCGTGATCGTGGGGGCGGCGTTCAACGATATCGTCAAGAGCCTGGTGGATCAGGTGGTGATGCCGCCGATCGGCCTGCTGATGAGCGGGGTGGACTTCTCGCACCTGGAGCTGGTTCTCAAACCCGACAATCCGCTGACCAAGGCCAACGAACTGGTGGCCATCCAGTACGGCGCCTTCCTCAACACCATGATCAAGTTCACCATCGTGGCCTGGGTGGTGTTCCTGATCGTCAAGGGCGTGAACACCGTGCGCCGCCGCGACGAGGCGGCCGCGCCGTCGGAAAAGCCGCCGCCGCCGCCGCAGGAAGCCCTGCTGATCGAGATCCGCGATCTGCTGAAGGCCCAGGCCAGGCCTTGAATTCCGCGGGCCGATAGCCCTTATCCGCTCCATGTCCGTCCCCACCAAGATCTGCGGCCTGTCCACGCCCGAGACGGTGAGCGCCGCCGTGGCCGGTGGGGTGAGCCACATCGGCTTCATGTTCTTCGACAAAAGCCCGCGCAACATAGCGCCGGACGCCGCGGCCCGGCTGACAGCGGAGGCGCGGACCAGGAACATCAAGATCGTCGCGGTCACCGTCGATCCGGACGACGAGCTGGTGGACCGACTGACGGCCATCCTGAAGCCGGACCTGTTCCAGCTGCACGGCGCCGAGACCCCGGCCCGCGCCCGGGCCATCGCCGCGCGCGCGGGGGCGGGGATCATCAAGGCGCTGTCGATCTCCACCGCCCACGACCTCTCGGCCGCCAAGGCCTATGAGGCGGCCACCGCCCACCTGATGTTCGACGCCAAGGCGCCGCAGGATTCCGAGCTGCCCGGCGGCAACGGCGCGCGGTTCGACTGGACCCTGATGATGGGCCACCGGTTCCAGCGGCCCTGGTTCCTGGCCGGCGGGCTGGATCCCTGGAACGTCGTCGACGCGGTGCGGCTGTCGGGCGCGCCCATGGTGGACGTTTCCTCTGGCGTGGAGCGCGGTCCCGGCCTAAAGGACCCGGCCTTGATCACGGCGTTCCTCGACGCCACCCGCCGCGCCTGAGCAATCCTGTGACAGCAGCCGCCAAGCCGAACGACTACACCGCCTATCCCGACGCCAATGGGCGGTTCGGCGACTATGGCGGACGTTATGTCCCCGAGACCCTGATGCCCCTGGTCCACGAGCTGGACGCCGCCTATCGCGCCGCCAAGGCCGATCCGGCCTTCCAGGCCGAGCTGGCCGGGCTGATGACGCACTATGTGGGCCGGCCCAGCCCGCTCTATCTCGCCGAGCGGCTGACGGCGCATTTCGGCGGCGCCAAGATCTATCTGAAGCGCGAGGAGCTGAACCACACCGGCTCCCACAAGATCAACAACTGCATCGGCCAGATCCTGCTGGCGCGGCGCATGGGCAAGACCCGGATCATCGCCGAGACCGGCGCCGGTCAGCACGGCGTGGCCTCGGCCACCGTCTGCGCCAAGTACGGCCTGCCCTGCGTAGTCTATATGGGCGCGGTGGACGTGGAGCGCCAGAAGCCCAACGTCTTCCGCATGAACCTGCTGGGCGCCCGGGTGGAGGCGGTGACCTCCGGGTCCGCGACCCTAAAGGACGCCATGAACGAGGCCCTGCGCGACTGGGTCACCAACGTCCACGACACCTACTATCTGATCGGCACCGCGGCGGGCATGCATCCCTATCCGGAGATGGTGCGGGACTTCCAGTCGGTGATCGGCCGCGAGACCAAGGCTCAGGTCCAGGAGGCTGAGGGCCGCCTGCCCGACGCCGTGGTCGCCTGCGTGGGCGGCGGTTCCAACGCCATCGGCATATTCCACCCCTTCCTCAACGACGAGGGCGTCAAGCTGATCGGGGTCGAGGCGGCGGGCGAGGGCATGGAGACCGGACGCCATGCCGCGGCCATCAATGGCGGCCGTCCCGGCGTCCTGCACGGCAACATGACCTATCTGCTGCAGGATCCCGAGGGCCAGATCACCGAGGCCCACTCGATCTCCGCCGGCCTCGACTATCCCGGCATCGGCCCCGAGCATTCCTGGCTGCACGATGTCGGCCGCGCCAGCTATCTCACCGCCACCGACCTGGAGAGCCTCGAGGCCTTCAAGCTGCTGGCGGAGCTCGAGGGCATCCTGCCGGCCATCGAGAGCGCCCACGCCATCGCTCGCCTGGGCGACGTGGCCCGCGACGTCGGCAAGGGCGGGATCGTGGTGCTGAACCTGTCGGGCCGCGGCGACAAGGACGTGGCCACCGTCGCCGCCCACCTGGGGATGGCGATTTGACCAAGGCTCGTATCGACGCCCGTTTCGCCGCCCTGAAGGCGGAGAACCGCGCCGCCTTCGTGACCTACATCATGGCCGGCGACCCCGACTATGACCGGGGCCTGGAGATTCTGAAGGGTCTGCCGGCCGCCGGCGCCGACCTGATCGAGGTGGGCTTCCCGTTCTCCGACCCCATGGCCGAGGGCCCGCCGATCCAGCGCGCCGCCCTGCGCGCTTTGGAGCACGGCATGACGCTGTCCAAGACCCTGGCCATGATCGCCGCGTTCCGCCAGGGCGACCAGACGACGCCGATCATCCTGATGGGCTACGCCAATCCGCTGATCAATCGGGGCTTTGCGACCTTCGCCCAGGACGCCGCGGCGGCCGGCGCCGACGGCCTGATCGTGGTGGATATCCCGCCGGAAGAGGCTGACCCCTTAGCCGACGCCCTGGACGCCGAGGGGCTGTCCCTGCTGCTGCTCTCGACCCCCACCAGCGACGATGCGCGGCTGAAGGTGATCGCGCGGCGCACCTCGGGCTTCGCCTATTACGTCTCGGTGGCGGGCGTGACGGGGGTGAAGGAAGCCGACGCCGCGGCCGTGGCGCCCCATGTCGAGCGCGTGCGGGCGGCCGGCGGACTGCCGGTCTGCGTCGGCTTCGGCATCAAGACGCCCGAGCGCGCCGCAGCCGTGGCGCGGGTGGCCGACGGCGTGGTTGTGGGTTCAGCACTCGTTGATGAAATCGCTGCAGGCTTGGCAATGAACGAAACCGTGACCACGCGGGTTCTTTCCAAAGTAGAATCCTTGGCTAAGGCTGTGCGCTTCGCGCGAGTCTCTAGCCCGACG
>JAYVDG010000278.1:0-2081 GCA_043749525.1 Phenylobacterium sp. | reverse complement strand
GATAGCTGGTGACTTGGAAGCCCAGCGGATTGCGCAGCCGGTCGGCCTCGGCCATCGGCGCGCGCGTATAGGTGAAGGCCAAGGTGGCGATGGCGTCGGCGCTCTCGACCTGTGCCCCTCGCCGTATCTCTTGATGGAACCGCACATTGGCGACGCTGGGGCTGACGAAGCTGATCGCCCGCACCTCGACCTGGGCTTCCCCATCTGGCCCAAGGCGAACCTGTGGGCTGGCGGGATTGCTGGGACGGAAGGCGTCAGCCCAGCGCTGCTGCTCGACGGGACTCGACATGATGGAGACCTGACCGAAGTTGGCCTCCGCCGCCGGGGCCAGCCAGCCTTCGCGCGCCCGCACATATTGGGCAAGGAAGTGCTTGGTCACCGCTTCATCGTAGGTCATCGGCTTGGCCGAGGTGAGCGCTGTCATGACCTCCACGGCGCCAGTGCTTTGATCCACGCGCACCACATAGGGCGCGACGGTCTTCAGCGGCGTCAGCGCCGCGACCGCGCCGACCGCGGCCATCGCCACCAGACCTGCAGCCGCAGCCACGCCCCAGGCCAGCCGGCGTGAGCGTTCCGCCGCGATCAACCGGTCAGCATCCCAGCTCCTGGCCTCGGCGAAGTAGACCTTCAAATCGGGGGTCGGCACGGTCATGGGCAACTCGCAAACCCTTGCGGCCCTGCAACAGAAGGCTCGGCCTGGGGAGACGACGGGGTGATCGAGGGCGATGCGACGGTCAGGACCGACCCGTAGGGATTGGCTGGTCGGCGATGGCGGCCGTCGCAAACCGGCGCGTCCGTGCCCATCGGCAATTGGGCGCAGGCCGAGAGCGCCAAGAGTAACAGCCAGGCGGCGTGACGAGCGCTCATGTGGCGCCGCCTGAGGCTGGCCTGCGTTCCGCGCCGCGCTGGGGTGGCGTCTGTTGCGCTTCTTGCGGGCCGGTGGGGCGTGGCGCCGCAGCCTTGGGCGTTGCGGCGCTGGCGAAATCGGAGAGACCGACGCTCGCGCCCCCGGCGATGCCGGCCGCGATCGCTGGGGTTTGCAGGAAGAAGATCATTGCAAGACAGCACAGCGCGATGAAAATCAGTCCGCCAGCCATAGGGTCCTGGCCGTCGATCTGGCTCCACTGCTGATCGACCAGCGACAGGATCAGCTGGAAGACCACGATGATCAGCCCAAACAGCACGATGTAGTTCACAGCCTGAGCCAGCCACCCAAAGAAGAACCGGCGGCTGGCGTCGAAGAGTGCACAGGCCACGAAGATCGGCCCCAGGGCGACGAGCAAGGCCAGCGCGACCTTTGCGATCATCACCACGCCAAAGCCCAGCGCCGCCGCCAGCGCGCCGGTCACGTAGACTCCGACCGACAACAACCAGGGCATGGGGTGCTGAAAGTTGGCCTCGTCAGCGATCTTCTCGGCGAGGTAGGCGGCGCGTGAAAAGAAGGCGTCGAAAGCCGCGCCGACGTCGGGCGTCGAGGCGCCGCTCACCGCGCGCGCCAAGCTATCGGGTAAGCCGTGAAGCAGGGCGTCGCCGACGAAGCTCGAATAGGCCGGGGTGCTGGCCAGGAGGAAGATGAAGCTGAGCTTCAGACTTCGGACGGCGAAGTCCATGACCGGCTCGCTTATCGCGCCGCGCAGGATGGCAAAGCCGTAGAGTAGCACATAGAGCGCCAGGGCCGCCCGCAGCGGCCCCGAGATCTCGGCGATCATCGCCCCGGCGCGGTCATCCAGGAAGGTGTCGAGCTTGCCGTCGACGAACTGATAGGTCTGCTGAAAGATCTCGATCCGGTCAGCCATGGCCCACAGCTCCTGATGTGCGGCGGCGGACGTGCGTCACGGGGACAAGTCGCGCGACCATCACTCAAAGCCCCGGCGGTAGAACGCCATGCGCGCGGCGCGCGCTGTCGCCGCCCGTTCCCGCTCGCGCTGGACCTGTTGGCGATCCTGCGCCGCCTGGATCATGGCCAGGCCCTGCAACCGCATCTGATCGTTGGCGATCATCGCCTGCTCCGCGGTCAGCCGAGTTTGCAGGTCAAGAACCCCACGTATGGTGGTTGCCGCGTCGATGGCGCTCTGCAGGTT
>JAYVDG010000277.1:0-2082 GCA_043749525.1 Phenylobacterium sp. | reverse complement strand
GTTCGACGGCGGCTGACGTCCCCTGCCCCGCCTTGATGCGGTCAAGCGGACGATAGGGATCGAGCAGATGGGTCCCAGCCCAGGTCAGCGCGCCCAGGCAGATCACGATCATCAGGGGGGCGGACCAGATCGCCAGTTCCAGGTGTGTGGAATGATCCCAGTCCGGCTCATAGCGCGCGTCCGAGTTGGAGGCCCGGTACCTCCAGGCGAACAGCACCACCAGGACCAGGACCGGCACGATGATCAGCAGCATCAGCAGGGTAGAGGTGACCAAGAGGTCACGCTGCTGGCTGGCGACATCGCCAGCCGGGTCCAGCACGACGGCGCTGCAGGCGCTGAGCGACATCACGAGCGGCGCAAGCAGGAACGGGCGGAGGCGCAAGGCAAATCCAATCGGGTGACGAACGCGGTGGGACGCATCCCGGCGTCCCTGCATCCCCACCTAGGCTCCGCGCCCGGGCTCCGACATTGGACAATCTGTCCAATCCCCCCTGACCGTCCAAAGGCTCAAAGACAGATCCTCAAAGGACAGCGTGCGCGCTGGCCGATCCCCATCGCCATAGCGACCCCGTTCATGCCGACAGATAGCCTTACGCCGTCATCCACCCCGCTGGAGCGCGACGCCGCCCGGGTCAACGCTGGCCACGGCAAGGTCGACCCCGGCGAAATCGCCATCGGCGTGATCATCGGGCGGACCTCCGAGTTCTTCGACTTCTTCGTCTACGCCATTGCCTCGGTGGTGGTGTTCCCCAAGCTGGTCTTCCCCTATGCCGACCCGCTCACCGGCACCCTGCTGTCCTTCACCATCTTCGCCCTGGCCTTCATCGCCAGGCCGTTCGGTACAGCCCTATTCATCGCCATCGATCGGCGCTTTGGCCGTGCATCCAAACTGACTACCGCCCTGCTGCTGCTGGGCACCTCCACCGTGGCGGTGGCTTTCCTGCCTGGTCACGCCCAGATCGGCGCATGGTCCGCGATCTTGCTGGCCGCCTTCCGCATCGGCCAGGGTGTAGCCCTTGGCGGAACCTGGGACGGCTTGGCGTCCCTGCTGGCCCTCAACGCACCGGCTGACAAGCGTGGCTGGTACGCCATGATCCCGCAGCTCGGCGCGCCCATCGGCCTGATCGTCGCCAGCGCCCTGTTCACCTATTTCCTCAAGGTCCTATCGGCCGCCGACTTCCTTGACTGGGGCTGGCGCTACCCATTCCTCGTGGCTTTCGCGATCAATGTGGTGGCCCTGTTCGCCCGCCTGCGGATCGTGGTCACACCAGCCTTCCAGACCCTGTTTAAGAGCCGGGAGCTGCAGCCGACCCCGGTCGTGCAGGCGATCGCCGAGGAAGGTCCGAAGATAGCTGTCGGCGCCTTCGCCCCCCTGGCCAGCTTCGCCATGTTCCATATGGTGACCGTCTTCCCGCTGTCCTGGATCTTCCTGTTCACCCGCGAACCGCCGAGCCGCTTTCTGCTTATCGAGGTGGTGGGTGCGGTGTTCGGCATCGCCGCGATCCTGGTCTCGGGCCTCCTGGCCGACCGCTACGGCCGCCGCACGGTCCTGGCCGCCACCGCCGCCGGCATCGCAGCCTTCAGCGGGTTCGCCCCGCAGCTCCTCGACGGCGGCCCGGCCGGCGAACTGGTGTTCATGATCTCGGGGTTCATCATCCTGGGCCTGTCATTCGGCCAGGCCTCGGGGCCGGTGGCCTCGAGCTTCTCGCTCGCCAATCGATATACCAGTTCGGCCCTGACCTCCGACTTGGCCTGGCTGTTCGGGGCCGGCTTCGCGCCCCTCGCCGCCCTCGCGCTCTCCACCCATTTTGGCCTGATAGCCGCCGGCGGCTATCTGCTGTCCGGCGCCCTGGCCACCCTTCTGGCCCTGTGGCTGAACCGTGGGCTGGCGAGTCCCCGCTCAAACTGATCGGCTGCCGGGCGCCAAGATCAGTCCATGGCTTCGGGGCGGGACGCAGGGAACTGACCGGGGAGCCTCGTCAGCTATCTATGGCGGGCCGTCGATCACGAGGGCGAGGCGCCAGAATCCTTTGTCACCGCCACGCGCGACAAGGCTAAGGATTTGAAATTCATCAAGAAGGC
>JAYVDG010000276.1:0-2086 GCA_043749525.1 Phenylobacterium sp. | reverse complement strand
CGAGGCCGGCCACCTGACCGCCGCTCACCGGATAGAGGTAGAACTGGCGGCTGCCGCCGGGGCCGTAGGCCAGCTCGGCCTCGGCCGCGAAGGTGTTGGCGCAGCCCAGCGGCGCGAAAAAGGCGTCATAGAAGCGGCGGGCGGCGGTAAGGTCGCGGACGCCCACGGACAGATGATCGAACATGAGAGGTCTCCCGGCCAAGCTTACCCTGCATGTGGGGGCTTGAACCGGGATCGGCAACGGTCGCCTTAGGCGGCGGCGCCCTTCAGGCAGGTGAGCCAGGCGTCCTCGCGGGCCTTCTCGGCGTCGCGCAGGGTGGTTTCGGCGTCGCGGACGGCGGCGTCGTGCTTGCGCCATTCCAGGACCGCGCCCTCGCGGGCGGCGCGGGCGGCCTCCATGGTCTCGAAGCGGGCGAGGATGGCGCGCACGCTGTAGGTCACCGGCGGGCCCACGGTCTCGCGGTCGGGATAGAAACCGGTGATGGAGTCCGTGTTCTCGCTGTCGATGTGGAAGACGTCGGCCCAGCCGGCGTGGTGGCGCATCAGGGCCCAGGGACGTTGGACGGTCATCAATAGCTCCTCAGAATCCGCAAAGCGGTGTCTCGCGGCGAAACTAGCCCGGCTCGCGCCCGGCTCCAACGGCGCAGGCGCGCGGCAATAGCAGATGCACCGCTTCGGATGAAAGCCGAACCGTGAATTTCGATCCTCTACAGCGCCGCGAGTTCCAGGGCGTTGGCGGCCGCCGCCCCATGCATGGTGTTGTCGAAGATGCACCAGCCCTCGGTTCCCACTGGGCGGGCGGCCAGGGTCGCGGCGACGGCGGCGATCTGCTCGGGCGAATAGGGCGAGGCGTACATGCGGGGCGAGCCGTGCAGGCGGATATAGGTCAGGCCGGTCCAGCCGCCGGGCGCTGCGGCCAGAGGGACCACGGCCGGGTCGGCGGCGGCCCGGGCGATGCGGGTGTCGGCAAGCTGCGCCTCCACCTCCTGGGTGAACCAGGTGGCGTGGCGCGGCTCGATCACCGTCGGACCGTCGTGATGTCGACGCCAGCGCGCGACGAACCGCGCTGCGTTCGGCGTGAACTTCAGGTTGGGTGGCAGTCGGATCAGCACCGGCCCCAGTTTCTCGCCGAGGTGACGGACCTGACCAAGAAAGGCGGCCATCAGCTCGTCGGCGTCCGTCAATCGCTTCTCATGGGTCACGGTCTTGGGCGCCTTCACCGCGAACCGGAAGTCCGGTGGTGTCGAGGCCGCCCAACGCTCGAAGGTGGCGGGGCGGTGAGGGCGGTAGAAGGTGGTGTTGATCTCCACCGCCGACAGGACGGCGGCGTAGCGCTCCAGGATCGAACCCTCGGACGGAAATCGGTCCGCCACCACGCTCGGTACGCTCCATCCCGCCGTGCCGAGCTGATCCATGGGCGTTCAGCGCGCGGGCCGGGAGGCGGTTGCGTGCAATTGACAGCCAAGCCAAAACCACGTCATTTCGATTTACAAACGTAAACTAGATGGGGCGGTCGAATGTCGGCGAAATCCTGGGTCTTGGCCTCCATCATCCTCCTGCTGGCCAGCCCCGCCGCGGCGGGCGAAAGCCTTCCCACCCTGGCCGACGACTATGTGGCGATCCAGATGGACGCCCAGCCGGTCATGTCGGACATGACCGGACTGCCCGGCCGCCACGACCTGCTGCCCGACATCTCGCCGGATGGGATCGCGCGCTATGACAACCGGGAGGCGGCGCTGTGGGCCAAGGTTTCCCAGCTTGATCCCGAGAGCGTGCCGCCCGGGCAACGCGCCACCTACGCGGTTCTCAAGGAGGCGCTGGCCGACGACATCGGCATGCAGGCCTGCCGCGCCGAGCTGTGGAGCGTCAACCACATGTTCGGCTGGCAGGCGGTCTTTGCGGAGGCCGCCGCGGCCCAGGCTATCGACACGCCAAAGGCCCGGGCCGACGCCTTGGCCCGCTGGGCGCAGGTTCCGGCCTATCTGAGGCAGGACGAGGCCAACCTGCGGGAGGGGCTGCGCCTGGGATATTCCTCGCCGAAGACGGTGGTGCGCCGCGTTCTGATACAGCTGGACGAACTGCTGGC
>JAYVDG010000275.1:0-15165 GCA_043749525.1 Phenylobacterium sp. | reverse complement strand
ACAGGCCACCATCGGCGCACACACCGCCACCCCGCGGAATCCCACCCACGATCACTTTCGATTCATCGAAGCCGGGGAATGCTCTAGCTGCCTTCGCGTTGACGCCAGGCGATCCAGGCACCGACAGCAAGGGCGCTGATCGCCAGGTAGCTCCAGATGATCAGGCCCCAGATATAGGTTTTGGCCAGAAAGCCTGGATCGACGATGACGGCGATGTGGGTGACCACGCCAAGGAGCTGGAAGCCCGCGGCGAACAGCAGCCAGTTGAGACCCGTGGTCATTGCCAGCCACGCCAGCAGCACTGTCAGCGCGATATCCACCGCCAGGACATTCCACTGGGTGTTTCCCCAATGCCAGCGGTCCTCGACGATCAGGGTGATGAGCCAGGCCGCCATGTAGGCCACAGCCACGATGCTCTCGGCCCTACCGCCCTTCCAGAGGGCGAAGGCGCAGACCAGGATGATGGCGACGGTCCAGACCAAGCCCGTGGCTCCAGAATTAGATCGGGTCCCCGGCTGCCCGGAGACCCGATCTACCGCGAATGGCGCGGCTTCGACAGGAGGACTTAGCTCGCGCGGCGAACGCTGCGCAGGATCGGCGCTTCGTCGTCCGACATCTGCTGCGGCGGCTTCGGGTCCCCGAAGGCCACGGCGCCCAGACCCATCTGCTTCTGGGCAATGCTGAGCTCCAGGTGAGTTTCGCAAATGGCGCGGCGGGCCGTCGCCAGGGCGGCGAAGGCCTCGCCGGCGCGTTCCACGGCGCCCTGGCCGATCAGGGCGGAGATACCGGCCTCGGTGCGCAGGCCCGGCATGATGCCGGCAAGGGCGGCGGCCTTGGCCAGGGCGATGTCGATGGCGGCTTCGGCTTCGAAGAGGCTGGCGGCGACTTGATCGGCGACCAGACGGCGTTGCTTGAGCATGAGCGATCTCCTGCACACCGGGCGACCCGGCGCGTTGATGCTGAAAACGAAAGAGGTGTGGGTGTTAGCTAAACGAGGTCTTGCAGGGCGTGCAGGCCGGCCAGCACTCCCCCGAAGGCGAGGGCCGACACGAAGGCGATCAAGCCGATCAGCCCCAGACGCGCGGCGGGACTTAGGGCATTTCGGCCGATCCCTCCTGGGGTTCGGGCCGGAAGCCCTCGTCCAACAGCGCCCAGGTCATGCAGAGGATTTCCCGCAGGACCATTTCGGGCGGCTTGTACCGCGACATCTTGCGGGTGGCCGAAACCAGGTCCCGGGCCATCTCCGCCTTCACCGGACACCCCGCCAGGTCGGCGAGCTGCCGCTCCAGTTGGGTCCAGGTGAACGCCGGCGCGGTCAGCGCCTCGTCCTCCATCGCCGGCCAGCGGATCTCGAAGGCCTGAACCTCCGCGCCCAACCGCATCACCCGGTTCACCGCCGCCCTCTGCTCCTGGCCTTCCCAGTCCGGCTGGGACGGGTCCACCTCGAGCAGCGCTTTCATCCAATCGGCCATCAGCCTGTACTCCCGTGTCGCCCCGAGGAGGCGCTGCGGGAAGGCGGCTGTCTGTCCTGATCGCGTCATGTCCTGACGCGATCAGGACACCGCGGTCATGGTCAGCCAGGCGCCGCGCGGCTGCGTAGCGGTCGTCGACGCCGAGCTTGCGCCGCGCGCGGTCGCAATAGGTGTCGACCGACGTCTTGGACATGCCCAGCTCGCGGGCGATCTGCTTGGAGCTCAGGTGCCGGTCCACCAGGCGAAGACATTCCCGCTCGCGCGGCGTCAGAAGCTCGACGGGGTCCTCGGTCATTTCCTGTGCTCGCGCATAAGGTGGGTAGTTAACGGTCCACGCGGAGTTTCGTCCAGCCGTAACGGCCAAGCCGATGCAGTTCCACATACGCTTCAGGCATTTGCGGCGCCTGCTGACTCTGGGAGACCGGCGCTCTCCCACGCCAGAAAGTTGCAGTTCCGTGGGAAATCAGTCCCCTGCTTGACCGCCCGTTAAGCCGCCGGCGCCTAAGCTTGGTTCATGGCCCGCAAGACCCCCACCATCCCCGACGCCCGCGTCAGCGCTGAGCAACTCGCCTCGTTGAGCCACGAATTCCGCACGCCCTTGAACGGGGTGCTGGGCATGGCCCGCCTGCTGGAGGGCACCAGCCTCACCGCCGAGCAACGGGCCTATGTCGCCGCCCTGCGCGATTCCGGCGAGCACCTGCTCAGCCTGGTCAACGACGTGCTCGACTTCGCCAAGCTGGGCGCCGACAAGATCGAGCTGCACCCGACCACCATGGAGGTCGAGGGCCTGCTGCGCTCGGTGAGCGAATTGCTCTCGCCGCGCGCCCAGGAAAAGGGCCTGGAGATCGCCTGGGCCGCGCCGACCGGCATCGGCCAGGCCTTGGCCGACGAGGGCCGCCTGCGCCAGATTCTGTTGAACTTCGCCGGCAACGCCGTGAAGTTCACCGAAACTGGCGGCGTGCTGCTGACCGTCGCCGAGCGCGACGGCTCGCGCCTGCGCTTCAGCGTCTCCGACACCGGCCCCGGGGTCACCCAGGCGACGCGGGAAAAGATCTTCGAGGCCTTCGCCCAGGCCGACCCCTCCTATGACGGCGCCCAGTTGGGCGGCGCTGGCCTGGGCCTCGCCATCGCCCGAAAGCTGGCCGCCGCCATGGACGGCGAGGTCGGCGTCGAGGACGCGCCGGGCGGCGGCGCGCTCTTCTGGTTCGAGGCGGCCTTCCCGCGCGTAACCGCGCCCGGCGACACGCCGCTCGCCGGCCGCACGGTGGGAGTTTTGTCCCCCAACTCGGTGGTGGCGGAGGCCGCGCGCCGGCAGGTGGAGGCGGCCGGTGGCAGAGCCACGATGGGGGAGGATAAACAGGCTCAGGTCCTGCTGGTGGACCACGCCCTGGCCCCCTCCTGCCCGCCCGATTCCCGCCCCGCCATCATCCTGCTGCCGCCGAACGAGCGGGCCCGTATCGAGACCTACCGGGCCCAGGGCTTCGCCGGTTATCTCATCAAGCCGCTGCGCCGCGCCTCGCTGGCCGAACGGGTGCTGGCGGTCCTCGGCGAAGGCGTTCAGCGCGCTGATGCGGTAGAAGACGAACGCGTCGCCCCGGCTATGGCGCCGGGCCTCCGGGTGCTGCTGGTGGAGGACAACGCCATCAACGCCCTGCTGGCCCGCACCCTGTTGGCCAGGGAGGGCTGCATGGTCGACCATGCCGGCGGCGGCGAGGACGCCATGGCGGCCCTGAAGGTCGGGCGCTACGACCTTATCCTGATGGACATGCGCATGCCCGGCATGTCGGGTCTGGACGCCACGCGGGCCCTCCGCGCCTCGGGCCTCGACACCCCGGTGGTGGCGCTGACCGCCAACGCCTTCGAGGATGACCGCCATGCCTGCCTGGCCGCGGGCATGAACGATTTCCTGGTCAAGCCGCTCGCCCCCGACGCCCTGCGTGGGATCCTGGCCCGCCTGACCCGCGGCGGCTGGACGGAAACGACGGACCGCGCCAAGGTCGGCTGACGCGAGGGACCCTCCCCGCGCCGATCTCGGGGGAGGCCGCCATGACCATCGAAGCCACGCCGAAACGCAGCGCCTGGAGCGCCATCAAGGTCTACGGAGAGCGCAGGTCACTGGTCATGCTGGCCCTGGGCTTCGCGTCGGGCCTGCCCAACCTGCTGATCTTCGATACGCTTTCGGCCTGGCTGCGGGATGCGGGCCTGAGCCTCGAGACGATCGCCTTCCTCAGCCTCGCGACGCTGGCCTATTCCTTCAAGTTCCTTTGGGCCCCACTCATCGACCGCACCAAGGTGCCGGGCCTCACCGCACTGCTAGGCCACCGTCGCTCGTGGATGCTGGTAGCCCAGGCGGTGATCATGATCGGCCTGTGGCTGATGGCGACTGGAAACCCTGCCGCCAGCCTGGGTCTCATTGCGCTGTTCGCCGTACTGGTGGGCTTCGCCGGCGCCACCCAGGATATCGTCATCGACGCCTGGCGGATCGAAGCCGCGGGCAAAGAGAAACAAGGGGTGATGGCCGCAGCCTACCAGTGGGGCTGGCGGCTCGCCAATGTGGCGGCCGGCGCTGCGGCTCTCGCCCTGGCGGAGGTCTATTCCTGGAACACCAGCTACGCGATCATGGCCTTGCTGATGTTGATCGGCGTCGCCGGCGTGCTGGGTGCGCCACGGGAGGCGAAACACGAGATCCGGCCGATCCACTCTGAGGACATCCCTTCGCGTCCGGCCTTCGAGGTGCCCGAATGGATCATCCGGCTGGGCGTGCTGCTGCTGGGGGCCCTAGTTCTGGGCTCGGGCCTGAGCGGCAACGCCACGATGCTGGCCGATGGCTTGGCTGGCTTGGGACAAAGCGCCGCTGGAACCGCCCTGAAGACCGCATGGGAGGCCAAGCCTCTTGGCGTGTTCGCTCAAATAGCCGGCGTGATCGTCGGCGGTGGGGTAATTTTTCTGGCCGCCAGTCCCGTGCCGGGGATCCAGACCCGCCCAGGCCGTTATCTGGGTGTGGCGTTGGGCGAACCCTTCCGGGAGTTCTTTGCTCGGTTCGGGCCTCTGGCCAGTTTGATCCTGGCTACGATCTGCCTCTATCGACTGAGCGATTTCGTGCTCAACATCATGAACCCCTTCTATCTCGACCTGGGTTTCGACAAGCTTCAGATCGCTGAAATCCGCAAAGTGTTCGGTATCCCGATGACCATGTTGGGAGTCGGTCTGGGTGGATTTGCGGTGGCGCGGTTCGGCCTGCTTAAGGCCCTCGTGATCGGCGCCTTTGCCGGTCCTTTGAGCAATCTGGTGTTCGCCTGGCTGGCCACACAGGGGGCTTCGACCCAGGCCCTCCTGATCGCCATCGGCACCGACAATATCGCCGGTGGTTTCTCCGGCACCTGCCTCATCGCCTACATGTCCAGCCTCACCTCGGTGGGCTTCACTGCGACCCAGTATGCGCTGTTCTCGTCGCTCTATTCGCTACCGGGCAAGTTGGTGGCGTCTCAGTCCGGTCGAATTGTTGAAGGATCGGCGGCCGCCGCCGATGTGGGCGGGCCCTTCATGGCGCTGAAGGGCTTGTTCGGCGCCTTGCCGCCCGAGGCCTATGCTCAGGCTTCGGCCTTCTCTGGGGTATCGCCCGCGGCCCTGGGCGTGGGTTACATGATCTTCTTCTTCTATTCTGCCCTGTTGGGGATCGTCGGCGTGGTGCTGTCACTGCTGGTGGCGGCGCATACACCGAAGGCCGAGACAGAAGACGACCTTGTGGCCGCCTAGGTCGTCGACAGGCAGATCACCTGGGCTACCCGCAGGTCGCGGCGCAGGGCGTCGGCGACGCGGCCATAGTTGTCAGTGGTGACACTTTCGCCCACCGCGAAGCTGGCGGGACGCTCATGGGCCTCCGACAGCGCCGCGCCAAGGGTCTCCGGCGCGGTGGTGTAGATGCGGCCCCGGCGCGGAGCCTCGGCCACGGTGACCCCGATCACCCGGCCGGCGCGGTCCAGGGCCGGCGCGCCGGACAGACCCGCCAGGGTGCCCTTCAGGCCGTCGGTGCGGCCGGTCTCGGCCCAGACCAGGACCGGCTCGGTGCGCGCGCCGCGGCCCCGCACCACCAGGTTCTCACGCCCCAGCAGCCGCGAGGTGGCCTCGCCCGAATGGCCTTGCGGGAAGCCCGGGTGATAGGCGCGATCGCCGCGCCGCAGCTTCTGGTCGATGCCCAGCGGCAGGGGCGGCGCCCCGCCCTCGGTGGTCAGGATGGCGGCCTCGCCGCGCTGGTAGATATTGACCTTGGCGGCCACGCCTCGGCCCTCGGCCACCACGATGGCGGCCTGAGTGCAGCCGTCCACCACATGGCGGGCGGTGACCCACACGCCGCGGTCGGCCACGGAGAAGGCGGTCCCCAAACCCGGCTGGGCCTTGGCCGGCACCTCCACCACCACCGACGGATCGAAGGGCGAGGCGGGCCCCAGCGGCACGCCCTCCTCCCCCGGCACCGGCGGCGGCGGCGGCGGGGCGTCGGCGCGCTCCTGCCGGCCCACGGCCGCGATCAGCAGCGCCAGGACGACAGCCGCATAGACCAGCCAGTCCGGCAGCTTGGGGAAGTGCATGGGTCGCTCAGCCCGCCACGGCGGCGGCGAGGATCAGGGCGGTGGCGAGCTTGGCGCCCACCAGCAGGGCGGCGGCGGAAATCTCGCCTTCCTGGATCCGCTGGGGCAGGCCGCGCAGGATCATGTCGACGATGCGGAAGATCAGCAGCTGCACCACCACCGTCGAGGCGCCCCAGATGCCGATCTCGATCAGCGAGGTGGACGCCGTCAGCGAGACGGCGAGCGGGATCGACAGGCCGACCATCACCCCGCCCAGGGACAGGGCGGCGGCGGAATTGCCCTCGCGGATCAAAGCGATCTCACGGTGCGGGGTCAGCAGGATGTAGAGGGCGCTGCCCAGGAACAGGATCAGGACCGTCATCCCCGCGTGAAGCAGGGTGATGGGGAAGCCGGTGGCGAAGGCCTGGATCTCAGGAGACTGGAGCTCGAGCGGCATCGGAACCCTTGGGCAAGGAACTGGGGGTCCGCATCGTTAGCACGGACCTCGGCAACCTGCGAAAATCGTTCAGGCGGCGGGCGAGTCCTCGGCTACGGTCGCCTGCTCGGCCTTGCGGCGCGCGCTGGCGCGGACCTTCTCGCTCTCGCTCTTCAGCTGGCCGCAGGCCGCCAGGATGTCGCGGCCGCGCGGGGTGCGGATGGGCGAGGCGTAGCCCGCGCGGTTGAGGATGGCGGCGAATTTCTCGATCGCGCCCCAGTCGGAACAGACATAGTCGGTCCCTGGCCAGGGGTTGAAGGGGATCAGGTTGATCTTGGCCGGCAGGCCCTTCAGCAGCTTCACGAGCGCCAGGGCCTCGGCCGGGCTGTCGTTGACGCCCTTCAGCATGACGTATTCGAAGGTTACCCGCCGGGCGTTGGACAGCCCCGGATAGGCGCGGATGCCCTCGATCAGCTGGGCGATCGGGTACTTCTTGTTCAGCGGCACCAGCACGTCGCGCAGTACGTCATTGGTGCCGTGGAGGGAGATGGCGAGCATGGCCTGGGTGCGGTTTCCCAAGGCTTCCAGTTCCGGCACGACCCCCGAGGTGGAGACCGTGATTCGCCGGCGCGAGATGGCGATGCCCTCACCGTCCGAGATGATGTCGATGGCATCGGCGACGTTGTCCAGATTGTAGAGCGGCTCGCCCATGCCCATGAAGACGATGTTGGAGAGCCGGCGGTCTTCCTTGGGCGAGGGCCATTCCTCGAGGTCATCGCGGGCCACCTGCACCTGGGCCACGATCTCGGCGGCGGTCAGGTTGCGCACCAGGGCCTGGGTGCCGGTGTGGCAGAACGTGCAGTTCAATGTGCAGCCGACCTGGGACGAGACGCAGAGCGCGCCCGCCCGCCCGACGTCGGGGATGTAGACGGTCTCCACCTCGATGCCCGGCGCCATGCGGATCAGCCATTTGCGGGTGCCGTCCTTGGACACCTGGCGCTCGACGATCTCGGGCCGCGCCAGGCTGAAGGCCTCGGCCAGCACCGCGCGGGTCTCCTTGGCGATGTCGGTCATCGCCTCGAAATCGGTGACCCCATAGTGGTGGATCCAGCGCCACATCTGGTTGGCGCGCATCTTGGCTTTTAGCGCCGGGACCACGTCGGCGGCGATCAGCGTCTCCACCAGCCCCTTGCGGGTCAGGCCGCAGAGGTTCGGCTTGGTCGGCGCACGCAGGTTGGTGGCGCGCGAAAGATCGAGGGTGACACCCAAGGGAAGGAACTCGCTGGCTGGAAGGGCACCAATATAGGGCCACCGCGCCGCCACGCCAAATCGGCCCGCCGGCGCAGGCAATCAAACAAATGTTCGGCGGCGGACTTCCGCCCGCGGGGACCGTGGGTTAGCGTCCGCCAACTTTCGAAAAACGATGTCCGGGAGACGACGATGAAGGCGCTGCTGAGCAAGACCACCGGGGGTCCGGAGACCCTGTCCTACGAGGATGTGGCCTCGCCCGAAGTCCGTCCCGGCTTCGCGGTGATCAGCACCAAGGCCGTGGGGATCAACTTCCCCGACGTGCTGATGATCGAGGACAAGTACCAGATGAAGCCTCCCCGGCCCTTCTCACCCGGCGGCGAGCTGTCGGGCGTGGTCAAAGCCATCGGCGAGGGCGTCACCAATGTGAAGGTCGGCGACCGCATCCTGGCCAACACCGGCTGGGGTGGTCTGGCCGAAGAGGTCCTGCTGCCCGCCAACCGCCTGTGGCACATCCCCGACAGCATGCCCCACGACATCGCGGCGGCCTTCATCCTCACCTACGGCACCAGCTATCACGCCCTCAAGGACCGCGGTCACCTGAAGGCCGGCGAAACCATGCTGGTCCTGGGCGCGGCCGGCGGTGTTGGCCTCTCGGCGGTCGAGCTGGGGAAGGCCATGGGGGCCCGCGTCGTGGCGGCCTGCTCCAGCCAGGAGAAGTGCGACCTGGCCATCGCCCACGGGGCGGACGCCGGCGTCGTCTATGGCCGCGGACCCTTCGATCGCGACGGCCAGAAGGCGCTGGGCGCCCTCTTCAAGGAAGCCGGAGGCGAGCACGGCTTCGACGTGATCTATGACGCCGTGGGCGGCGACTATGCCGAGCCCGCCCTGCGCTCCATCGCCTGGGAAGGCCGCTATCTGGTGATCGGCTTTGCGGCCGGCGACATCCCGAAGATCCCGCTGAACCTCGCCCTGCTGAAGGGCTGCGACATCGTCGGCGTCTTCTGGGGCACCTGGACCACCAAGAACCCCGAGCTGTTCGCCCAGTCCATCGACGAACTGCTGGACCTCTACGCCAAGGGCAAGGTGAAGCCCCACGTCTCGGAGCGCTTCCCGCTCGCCAAGGGCGCCGACGCCATCGCCCACCTGGGCAGCCGCAAGGCCATGGGCAAGGTCGTGGTCACGGTCGACTAATTGGGTATCATCCCGGCTGGAGCGCGCAGCGCGGAAGGCCGGAACCCATAGACACCGATTTCTCCGGCACGCCCCGCGCGTCTGGGTCCCGGTCTTCCGATTCGCGGAAACCGGGATGACACTTGTTGGGGGATCGATCCGGCTTTAGTGATCGGCGATCACATAAGGGAAGAAGCGAAATGGCGGGACGTCTCGAGGGTAAGGTCGCGGTCATTACCGGGGCCGCGTCGGGCATTGGCCTGGGCACGGTGGAGCTGTTCGTGGCCGAGGGCGCGTCCGTCATCGCCGCCGACATCCAGGACGAAAAGGGCGCCATGCTGGAGAAGCGGTTTCCCGGCAAGGTCGCCTACGCCCACTGCGACGTGACCCAGGAAGCCGAGATCGAGGCGGCCCTGAAGCGCGCCAAGAGCGAGTTCGGCGGCCTCGACATCCTGTTCAACAACGCCGGCATCTCCGACCGGATGACCTCCATCGCCGAGATCACCGCCGAAGGTTGGAGCTGGATCTTCGACGTCCTGGTGCGCGGGCCCGCGCTCGGCATGAAGCACGCCGTGCCGCTGATGCTGGAACGCGGCGGCGGGTCGATCATCAACACCGCCTCGATCGCGGGTCTGCAGGCCGGCTGGGGGCCCATCGCCTATTCCAGCGCCAAGGCCAGCGTCATCCATATGAGCCGCGTGGCCGCGGCCCAGCTCTCGCCGCAGAAGATCCGCGTCAATGCGATCTGCCCGGGCCTGATCGCCACCTCGATCTTCGGCGCCTCGCTGGGCCTGCCCCGCGAGGTGGCCGACCAGATGGCCGCCGGGGTCGCCGACAACGCCGCCAAGGTGCAGCCGGTGCCCAAGGCCGGCATGCCCGACGACATCGCTAAGGCCGCCCTCTATCTGGCGTCGGAGGACTCGGCCTTCGTGTCGGGCACCCACATCGTGGTGGACGGTGGCATCACGGTCGGCGGCCGCCATGCCTGGGACGCCAGCGCGGGCTCGCCCTTCGCGGCCCTGTTCGGCGACGCCCTGCCCGGCGCGACGGCCTAGGCCTTGGCCCGGGCGCTCGACCTGGCGCGGGGTCTCGACCCCGCCAAGCTGCGCCCGGCCTTCGAGCGCTTCGGCCGCCTGCATCTGCCCGGGATCTTCGCGGTCAAGGATGCGCAAGCCATCCATGCCGCCCTGGTCGCCGCCCCCTACCACCGCTCGCTGACGGCGGCGGGTAAGAGCTACGACATCGCCCTGGAGACCCTGGCCGCCATGCCACCTGAGCGCCGGGCGGAGCTGGAGGCGGCGATCCTGGAGGGGGGCAAGGCCGGCTTCCAGTATCAGTTCGACGCCTGGCGGCTGTCGGACCTGATGGAGGCCGACCAGCGAACCGGAGGCGCCCTGGCGCCCCTGGAAGGGATCTATGACCTGCTCAACAGCGAGGCTTTCCTGAGCTTTGTGCGCACCCTGACCGGCGACGCCCGCCCGGCCTACACCGACGCCCAGGCCACCCGCTATCGCCCCGGCGACTTCCTCACCGCCCACGACGACGACATCGCCGGCAAACACCGGCTCTACGCCTATGTGCTGAACTTCACGCCGGCCTGGCGGCCAGACTGGGGCGGCCTGCTGGCCTTCCACGACGCCGACGGCCATGTCAGCGAGGCCTATAGCCCCACCTTCAACGCGCTGAACATCTTCCGCGTCCCGCAGCAGCACGCCGTGACCCAGGTGGCCAGTTTCGCCGGGGCCGAACGTTTCTCCATCACAGGGTGGATCCGTGAGCGCTGAAGCCCTCCCCGCCAAGCCCGGCCTGTCGCCCAACCTGCACGGCGCCCTGTGGATGATGGCCTCGGCCGTCGGCTTCACGGCCATGACCACCCTGATCAAGTATCTGGGGGACGACTATCCGGCCTCGCTGCAGACCTTCTATCGGCAGTTCTTCGGCTTCCTGATCATGCTGCCGGTTATCCTCCGGCATCGCGGCGTGGCCTTCGCCACCACCCGGCCCGGCATCCTGATCTTCCGCTCGGCGGCGGGGACGGTAGGGATGATCCTCTCCTTCTACGCGTTCCAGAAGATGCCGCTGGCCGACGCCAATGCGCTGTCCTTCACCCGCACCCTCTGGCTGGTGCCGCTGGCCTTCTTCGTGGTGCGCGAGCCGGTAGGGCCCTTAAGGATCGGCGCGGCCCTGGTGGGCTTCGTCGGCGTGATGATCATGCTGCGGCCGGGTGCGGGACACCCCTTCGCCATCGGCCTGCCGGCCATGGCCATGCTGGCCTCGTCCTTCCTGTTCGCGCTCACCATCACCGGCATGAAGGTGATGACCCGCGATCACGCCCCCATGGTGCTGCTGGTCTGGTCGGCGAGCCTGGGCCTGGTGCTGGCCCTGCCCGGCGCCTTCCTGGCGTGGCGCTGGCCCGAGCCCTTCGACCTGCTGCTGCTGGGCGCCATGGGCGTGCTGGGGACCATCACCCAGGGCTGCTACATCAAGGGCATGTCCATCGGCGACGCCGGCGCCATGGCCCCCATCGACTATACCCGTCTAGTCTTCACGGTGCTGGTGGGCTTCGCCCTCTTCCACGAGGTCCCCGGACTCTCGACCGTGATCGGCGCCGGCGTGGTGGTGGTCTCCACCCTCTTCATCACTTGGCGCGAGCATGTGGCGAACAAGGCGAAGACAGCGGCCGCAGCGCTGGTGGAGGCGGTCTAGCGACGGACTGCTGACCGAATCTAGGACCTAATCCCGCACCACGGCGTCGATGAAGGGCGCTTTGGACGCCAGGTACTGGCCAATTCCGTCGGTGTTTTCCCGCTCCAGGCGCAGCTTCAGCGCCTGGTATCTGGCGCGGTCGGCGGGATTTCGTCGCAGGTGATCCCTGAACTTCAGCATGTCGGCGATGCCTGGATGACCCGGATCGCAGATGTGGAGTTTGTGGGTGCGGACGCCGTGCAGGTCCCGTTTGAAGAACCGATGGCCAGCGGACATGTCCCCGCCCCGGCGATAGCCCAGCTCTGCAAACCCCTTCGCCCACAGCTCCGGAACATCAACTAGGTCGGCTACGGCCAGGATATCGATCTCCGGCTTCGCGGCCAGGTGTGGGACCGCGGTGCTTCCCACGTGATGCATCTCCACCAGGGCGCGCCCGAAGACCAGGGCCAGACGCGCGGCTTCCTCGGCGTACATCTCCGGCCAAATGGGATCATAGTCCTGGATGGAACTGGTGAGGGCCATCCACCCAACCTATGCGGATCAACGGGCGCCTCCAAGGATGTGCCTACGCGACTGCAGAATCGATTGTGTAAAATTGAATTTGACCTGCTCGCGCTGAGGGCGGATGAAAGCGCCGTCGGCCCGCGCGGCCGAGTCCCCGCCAGAGGCTGTCATGAAGCACGTAGCTCTTTCCATCGCCGCCGCCCTGCTCGCCACCGCCCCGGCGCTGGCGCAGCCGGCCGCGCCCCCCGCGCCGCAGTTCATCCGTGGGACCGTGACCGCAGTGACACCGACCTCGCTGAACCTGACCTCGCGCGAGGGCAAGAAGCTCACCGTCGGCCTGACCAAGGACTGGACCGTGCAGATCACCAAGTCCGTCACGGCGGCCCAGATCGTCCCGGGCAGCTTCATCGGCACCGCCGAGATGCCCCAGAAGGACGGCGTCGGCCGCTCGCTCGAGGTCCACGTCTTCCCGCCTGGCGTGAAGCTGGGGGAGGGCCACTACGGCTGGGACCTGAAGAAGGGCTCGATGATGACCAACGGCACCGTGGGCAAGGTGGTCGCCAGCAAGTCCGGTAGCGCCTTCGACGTCAGCTATTCCACCGGCGTGCGCCACATCGTCGTGCCGCCGAAGACCCCTATCGTGCAGATCGTCCCCGGCGCGCGGACCTTGATCGCGCCGAGCTCCAAGGTATTCATGGCCGCCATCCAGACCCCCGGCGGCCTGATCACCAACAGCGTGGCGGTCGGCGAGAACGGCAAGGCGCCGCCGATGTGAGGCGGACCTAAGCGAAGGTAGGCCCATGCGCTCCGACCGACCCCTGGAAGGTGGCCGCCTGCTGGTCTACCGCCACCCCGCCGTGGTGCGGATCACCCATTGGGTGAACTTGGCCAGCCTGGTGGTGCTGTTGCTCAGTGGCTTGCAGATCCTCTGCAGCCATCCGGCCTTCTACTGGGGCGAGACGGCGCGGTTCGCCCATCCCTTCGCGCAGATCGTCAGCGAGATGGGCAGCCAAGGCGAGCCGCGGGGCCGGCTGATCGCGCCCGGGATCAACCTCGACACCACCGGCCTGCTGGGCGCGTCGGCCAGCGCGGACGGGTCGATGAGCGCGCGCGCCTTCCCGGCCTGGCTCACCCTGCCTCGCGAGCTCGACCTCGGGGCCGGGCGGCGCTGGCATTTCTTCTTCGCCTGGCTGTTCGTGCTGAACGGCGCGCTCTACCTGGCCACCAGCCTCCTCAGCCGGCGGCTGCAGCGGGAGATGATTCCCACCCGCGAAGACCTGGCGCATTTCGGGCAGGCGGTCGCCGATCACGCCCGGCTGCGGTTTCCCCATGGCGAGGCGGCGCGGCGCTACAACGTGCTGCAGAAACTGACCTACCTGCCGGTCGTGTTCGGCCTGCTGCCGCTGATGCTGCTGACCGGCCTGGCCATGTCGCCCGCCGTCGACGCCCGCCTGCACCTGGCGATGCTGCTGGGGGGCCGGCAGAGCGCACGGACCCTGCACTTCCTCTGCGCCAGCGGACTGGTGGCCTTCGTGGTCTTCCATGTCGTGATGGTGGTGCTGGCCGGACCGGTGAACGAGCTGCGCTCGATGATCACCGGCTGGTTCGTCATAAAGCCCGACGAGGAGAAGGCACCATGACCGCGACCCGTAGAGCCTGGCTGCGCGGCGGCCTCACCACCGCCGTGGGCCTGACCGCCGCGGCCTGCGACAAGCTCACCCAGTCGCCCAAGGTCAACGCCACCCTGGACGGCGCCGAGGCCCTGAACCGCCGCCTGCACGGCCTGTTCGTCGGCCACTCCGCCCTGGCCCGCGAGTACGACCGCAGCGCGATCTCCCCCGACTTCCGGGCCAACGGCACCACCAATCCCGACAGCGAGGACTATCAGGCCCTGGCGTCAAAGGGCTTCGCGGATTGGCGTCTACAGATCGGGGGGCTGGTGGAGCGGCCCTTCAGCCTGTCCCTGGCGGAGCTGCGCAGCCAGCCCGCCCGCAGCCAGATCACCCGCCACGACTGCGTCGAGGGCTGGAGCAGCATCGCCCAATGGCGCGGCGCGAGGCTCGGCCCCCTGCTCAAGCGGGCGGGCCTCAAGCCCCAGGCGCGCTACATCGCCTTCTTCTGCGCCGACACCCTGGAGCTGACCCTGGACGGCAGCGGCGACTATTACGAGACCATCGCCATCGCCGACGCCTTCCACCCCCAGACCATCCTGGCCTACGAGATGAACGACGCGCCCCTGCCGGTGGCGCACGGCGCGCCGCTCCGCCTGCGGCTGGAGCGGCAGCTGGGCTACAAGATGGCCAAGTACGTCATGCGCATCGAGGCCATCGACAGCTTCGAAAAACTCGGCCGCGGCCGGGGCGGATATTGGGAAGACCGCGGCTACCAGTGGTACGCCGGGATCTAGTCCTCGTCGGCCACCAGCTCGCCAAGCCCCGCCGCCAGCCGCGTCAGGGTCGCCTTCAGGGCCACGGCCTCTTCGGGCGGCAACGGCAACTGGCAGAGAACCGTCCAGGGAATGTCGGCGGCCTGGACCTTCAGGGCGGCGCCTGCGTCGGTGAGGGCGATCAGCACGCGCCGCTGGTCCTGCGGGTCCCGTTCCCGCACCACCAGGCCTGCGCTCTCCAGCCGCTTGAACAGCGGGGTCAGGGTGCCTGAATCCAGGCTGAGCTTGCGACCCAGGCCGCCCACCGTCTGGGGCGAAGTTTCCCACAGGGCCATCATCGCCAGGTACTGCGGATAGGTCAGGCCCAGGGGTTCGAGCAGCGGCCGGTAGAGCCGGCTCATCAGGTTTCCGGAACTGTACAAGGCAAAGCAGAGCTGCAGGTCCAGGCGCAGCAGGTCGCCGACGTTCGCCGGCTTCGGCTGAGGTTTCGCGCGCTTGGCGGACGGGAGGCTCATGGTGAAAGGCTACCGGATCGGGGGCGGCCGGCCTAGTCGCCCGTCATGCGCTTCAGAAATCCTTGGGCCGCCTCGCGGTGCCGGGGCTTCAGGTTCTTGCCCACCAGCGCCAACATGGCGGCGAACACCGCCGCATCGTCAGTGAAGCCGATCACGCCGA
>JAYVDG010000274.1:0-2091 GCA_043749525.1 Phenylobacterium sp. | reverse complement strand
ACGAGCGCGCCCGCCGAGGCCACGAACAGGATGGTCAGAATCAGCAGACGCGCGGAGAGGCCGCCCGGCCAGAAGAACCGCCGTCTGGTTCGCCTCGGGGGCGCCTGAGGCTGAGGGGCGTCCGCCATGAACCTTCCCCCTACTTCACCATGGGGCTTTCGGCAACGCGACGTCTGTTCGCGTGATGCGCGAATTCAGCCTTTTGCCCCGACGGCGGCGGCCACATTCGCAAAGCCGGCGGCCCTCAGGCGCTGGGCCAGGTCACGCTTGATCCGCTGCACCAAGCCCGGTCCGCCGAACACCATGGCGGAGTACAGCTGCACCGCGCAGGCCCCCGCCCGGATGCGCGCATAGGCGTCGGCGCCCGAGGCGACGCCCCCCGCCCCGATCAGGGCCACCCGGCCCGCCGTCGCGGCATGGAACTCCCCCATCATCTGCTGGGCCAGGGCCTTGAGCGGCGCGCCCGACAGGCCGCCGGTCTCGCCGGCGTGGCTCGAGCGCAGATCCGGACGGCCGATGGTGGTGTTGGAGACGATGATCCCGTTCAAGCCATTGGCGATCACCGTCTCGACGATGGCCTCCACCTCGCCGGCCTCCAGGTCGGGCGCGACTTTCAGGAACATGGGGACGCGGCCCGCCGCCGGCAGGCTGTCGCGGCTCTCGGCCAGGCGGCCCAGCAGCTCCTCGAGCGCCGCCTTGGTCTGCAGGGCGCGCAGGCCCGGCGTGTTGGGCGAGGAGATGTTGATGGTGAAATAGGAGGCCAGGCCCCACAGCCGCGTCAGCCCCGTGACGTAGTCGTCGATGCGGTCGACGGCGTCCTTGTTGGCGCCGATATTGGCCCCAATCACGCCAGGCCCGCGCCGCGCCAGCCGGGCGGCGAAGGGCTCCAGCCCCTCATTGTTGAAGCCCATGCGGTTGATGACGCCCTGGTCTTCCGTCAGCCGGAACAGGCGCGGGCGCGGATTGCCCACCTGGGGCAGGGGCGTGACCGTGCCGCACTCCACGAAGCCGAAGCCCGCCGCCAGCATCGGCCCGAACACCTGGGCGTTCTTGTCGAAGCCGGGTGCCAAGCCCACGCAGTTGGGCAGGGAAAGCCCCGCCATGGTGGTCTCCAGGATCGGATCGTCGCGGCCTGCACGGGGCCCCAGGCCCATCTCCAGGCCCTTGATGGTGACGCCATGGGCGTCCTCCGGGTCCAGGACATGCAGCAGACGGGCGGCGAGGTCGTGGATCACGCGAGGTCTCCTAGCATCGGCACACCGTCGGGGCCGAGCGGCGCATCCGTCACCGCCCGCACCTGGGCCGGCGTCAGCACGTTGTAGAGATGCGGAAACAGGTCCCCGCCCCGCGACGGCTCCCAGCGTAGGTCCGCCCCCAGGTCGTCGCCCTCCACCTCCAGCGCCACCAGACCGGTGAGGTCCTTGAAATAGCGCCGCGCGGTTTCGGCCGCCTGCGCGCCCGTGGAGAAGTGGATGAAGCCATCGGCCAGGTCGACCGCCGAGCCGAGGAAGCTTCCGGCGGTCTCGGCGGCGGCCCACTCGGCGCGGCTGAGGATCTTGTAGATGCGTGTCATCTCACCGCCCCGGGAAGAACAGGCCGTCATAGGACGGGCGGCCGGCGTGGTCGAAGAGGAAGACCGCCGCCGCCGCGGTGGGAAAGCCGTTCGCCGCCTTGGCGATCAAGGCCGGGGGCGCGCCGCCGGCCTTGAGCATCTGGACGGCCAGGTCCTGCAGGCCCGGATTGTGCCCCACCACCATCACCGTGCCGCAGGTGGCGCCCGCCGCCTCGGCCAGCACCCGCACCCGTTCCGGCTCGGCCAGGTAGAGATTGTCCTCGAACCGCACCTGCGCCTTGGGGAAGGCCTTGCAGACCGCCTCCCAGGTGTCGCGGGTCCGCGCGGCGGCCGACACCAAGGCCAGGTCGGGCGCGAAGCCCAGGTCGGCCAGGGTCTCGCCCATAGCGGCCGACGCCGCGATCCCGCGCCCGGCCAGACGGCGGTCGAAATCGTCGCCGCTCGGGGCGTCGCGCTCGGCCTCGCCGTGCCGCAGGAGGATCAGCCGGTCCATGGTCTCTCCGTCGCCCCACCCATGC
>JAYVDG010000273.1:0-2096 GCA_043749525.1 Phenylobacterium sp. | reverse complement strand
CCTTCTTCTTCGCCAAGCCCGCCGACGCCGTGGTCCTTCCCGGCGGCGCGGTCCCCTATCCCCCGCGCACTGGCAACCTGCACCACGAAATCGAGCTGGTGGTGGCCCTGAAGGGCGGCGGCTCGAACGTCCCCGTCGAGAGCGCGCTCGACCTCGTCTACGGCTACGCGGTCGGCGTCGACCTGACGCGCCGAGACCTGCAGAACGCCGCCAAGGACAAGGGCCAGCCGTGGGAAGCCGGCAAGGCCTTCGACGCCTCGGCCCCGATCTCCGCCATCAAGCCCTGGACCGGCCCCGCGCCCCAAGGGCGCATCGCCATCTCGGTGAACGGAACGGTGAAACAGGAAGGCGTCGTGGCCGACATGATCTGGAACGTCGCCGAGATCATCAGCGAGGCCTCCAAGCTCTGGACGCTCGCGCCCGGCGACCTGATCTTCACCGGCACCCCCGAGGGCGTCGCGGCCATCGTGGCCGGCGACAAGATCGAGGGCGACGTCGAGGGCGTCGGTTCGCTCAGCTTCACGGTGGGCTGAGATGAGCCTGACCCTCTATTCCCAGTGGCGGGCCACGGCCCCCTATCGCGTGCGCATCGGCCTGGCGCTGAAGGGCCTCGACTACGCCTATGAGCCCATCGACCTGGTGGCCGGCGCCCAGCACAAGCCGGCCTATCGGGCGATCAATATCCAGCGCCTGGTGCCGACCCTGGACCTGGGCGACGGGACCGACGTCCTGACCCAGAGCCTGGCGATCCTGGAATATCTCGACGAGACCCATCCGGAACCGGCCCTGATGCCCAAGGACCCGATGGACCGCGCCCGGGTGCGGGCCATGGCCGGCGTCATCGCCTGCGACATCCACCCGCTAAACAACATGCGGGTGCAGCGCGCGCTCGAGGCCATGGACGTCGCCGCCCCGCGCCGCGCCAAGTGGACCGAGCGCTGGATCGTCGACGGCTTCAACACCCTCGAGCCGATGATCGCCAAGTATGGGCAGGGCTTCTGCTTCGGCGACACGCCGACCATCGCCGACTGCTGCCTGATCCCGCAGATCTATTCGGCCGCCCGCTACAAGGTGGAGCTGGACGCCTGGCCTGCGATCCAGGCGGTGGGGCTGCGGTCCAAGGAACACCCGGCCTTCATCGCCGCCCTGCCCGAGAACCAGCCGGACGCGATCCCGGCCTAACCCTCTATTTTCGTCATCCCCGGGCTTGTCCCGGGGGCCCATGATCTCCGCCTCGCCACAGGTCGTGCGGCGAATGCCGTGGATGCTTGCCGCCCCACGGAGATCATGGGTGGCCGGGACAAGCCCGGCCATGACGAATTGTTGGGGTTGGAGATGACCGCTAGTTCCCCCGCACCCGCACCCTGGCCGTCACCTCGCGCCCCTCGCCGTCGATGACCATCAGGCGGTAGAAGCCCGGCCCCTTGGGGCGCCAGACCACGCGGCCGGAGACGGGGTCGCGGTCCAGGGGCTCGCCGTCGATGTACCAGGACAGGCCCTCGCCCCCCGCGGCCAGGACCAGGCCGCGAGACCTGGGTCCGAAGCTCTCCACCTGCACCGCCGATCCGTCGGGCGGAAAGATCAGGCGCGGGCCTTCGGAGACGGTGTCCAGCTTCTGCAGAGCCGTGGGTGCGGACTTCGGCGCGATGGGGCGCGGGGCGGCGGCCGGTGCGTCCAGCAGGTCGGCGACGTCGAACAGCAGGGGCAGGGCGGCGTCGCGCCCGGTCAGGCCGCCCCGCGCCCCGCCATCGGCGCGGCCGGTCCAGACCAGGATCACGTACTTGCCCACCACGCCGGCCGCCACCGCGTCACGGAAGCCGTAGGAGGTGCCGGTCTTGAAGGCCATCAGCGGCCGGCCTTTTGTCAGCACCGCCGGGCTTGAGCCGGCCGGCGGCGGGGTCTCGCGCAGGATGTCCAGCACCTGGGTGGCCGCCGCCGAACGCATCAGCCGGTCGCCGCCCTGGTGCGGGCGCTTGGCGGCCTCAGCCTCGGTCCAGGCCAGCGGCTTGGCCATGCCGCCATCGCCCAGCGCCGCATAGAGGGTCGCCAGGTCGCGCAGGCTGATCCCGACGCCCCCCAGCGCGATGGCCAGGCCC
>JAYVDG010000272.1:0-2096 GCA_043749525.1 Phenylobacterium sp. | reverse complement strand
GGTTGGCCTTGTCGTCGACCTCGTCGAGCATGACGGCGTCCAGTTCGCCGATATCGGCCTGCACCGGCACCAGATATCCCGCCAGATCCTGGTTGATCAGCGAGCCGTGGTGCGGATCGACCGAGTTGCCCTCGGTCAGGGCCGAGCCCACGCCCCAGATCATGCCGCCGGTCAGCTGGCTTCTGGCGGTCTTCCAGTTGAGGATGCGGCCGGCGGCGAAGACCCCCAGCATCCGCCGGGTGCGGACTTCTCCGGTTACGGTATCGACGCCGACCTCGACGTAGTGGGCGCCATAGGTGTGCGAGCTCCACTGGCTGGCGTCGGCGGCGGGGCGGACCTCGCCGTCGGCGGTCAGGCCGTCGGGCCGGTTGCGGCGGATCAGGTCCGCCAGCCGCTCGGATCGGTTAGCGATGGCGATCACCCCGTCCTGGAAGGTGATCTGCTCCGACGGTCCGCCGAACAGCGGGGAAGCCGGGTCGTTGATGGCGATCTCGGCGATGGCCTTCCTGAGGTTCATGCCGGCGTCGAGCGCCGCCGAGCCGGCGGTCGCCGCGCCGAACTGGCCGCCGGAACCGGGCGCGGGAGGCAGCTCGGAATCGCCGATCTCCACGCGCACATCGCCCAGCGGCACGCCGAGTGTCTCGGCCGCGATCTGCGCCAGCACGGTGTAGGTGCCGGTGCCGATGTCGGTCATGCCCTGTTTGACGGTGATCACGCCGTCCGCGTCGACCGTGAAACTGGCCTTGGCGGGCAGTAGGAAGTTGCCGCGGATAGCGGCGGCCATGCCGAGGCCCACCATCCAGCGGCCGTCGCGGACCTGGCCCGGGGTAGACTGGCGCTTGTCCCAGCCGAAGGTCTGGGCGCCCTCGCGCATGCAGCGGACCAGCTGGCGGATGGAGAACGGCTTGCCGGTCTCCGGGTCTGTCGGCGGCTCATTGCGGATGCGCAGCTCGACGGGATCCATGCCAAGCTTCTCGGCCAGCTCGTCCATCGCCACTTCCAGGCTGAGCGTGCCCGACGCCTCGCCCGGCGCACGCATGGCGCTGGCCACCGGCAGATCGAGCCGCACCAGCCGGTGGCCGGTCAGCCGGTTGGGCGCCGCGTAGAGGTTGCGCGCGAAGTTCGACGCATGCTCGGTGAAATTGCCGCGCCGGTCGCAGTGGGTGGTGGTCATCATCGACATGGCGGTGAGTTTGCCGTCGGCCGTGGCGCCCAGCCGCACCCGCATCTCGGTGGCCGGACGGTGCACGGTGCCGTGCATCATCTGCTGGCGGGAATAGGCGATCTTCACCGGCCGCCCGAGCTCGCGCGCCGCCAGCGAGGCCAACACCAGATCGTCGTAGAACGAGCCCTTGCCGCCGAAACCGCCACCTACATAGCGCGTCAGAAGGTGCACGTTCTTGTTCGATATCATCAGGGTCTCAGCCAGGGAGTTCTGGGCGTACCGGACCATCTGGATCGAGGTGTGGACGGTCAGCTTCTCGCCCTCCCACCAGGCGGTCGTCGCGCAAGGCTCCATCTGGCAGTGGTTCTGCAACGGGCTGCGCCAGACATCGTCGATCTTGACCGGCGCGGCGGCGAAGCCCGCCTCGAAGTCGCCGATCTCGACATCGGATTCACCGGGCGGCTGGACGCCTTCATCGTAGTGATCGTGGAAGATCACTGAGCTGGCGTCCTCCTCAAAGGTCAGGTTCACCAGCGCCGCGCCGGCCGTGGCGTTCTCCAAGGTGTCCGCGACAACCACGGCCACCTGCTGGCCGAAGTAATGCACCCGGTCGGAGTCCAGCGACGGGCGGGGCGCCGGGGTGAAGAAGTCGTAGCGCGCCGGGCGCGGACCCTGGGCGGGCGCATTGGCGTGAGTCCAGACCAGCAGGACGCCGGGCGAGGCCTGCGCCGCGGCCGTGTCAACGGCGACGATCCGGCCCCGCGCGATGGGGGCGGAGACCAGCACGCCATAGGCCGGCGGCGACGGCGGGACGATCTCATAAGCATAGGGCGCCGTGCCGGTGACCTTCAGCGGGCCCTCGTAGCGGTCCACTGCCTTGCCGATGTTGCCGGCGCGGTTTTCCTTGACCGGATTGCTGGTGGCTTCCCAG
>JAYVDG010000271.1:0-2099 GCA_043749525.1 Phenylobacterium sp. | reverse complement strand
CCAGGGACACCTTCGTGAACTCGGCCAGCAGGTCCATGCCCAGAACCAGGGCCGGCTCAGCCCCCAACCCCCAGAGCGCGAACACCGGCAGGTCGGCGAACACGACGGGCACGTTGCCTAGCTGCACGCCCCCCAGCCGCAGGAACGGCACATACAGCATGTCGCCGACGAAGGTTTCCCCCGTCACCGAAACCATGGTGACCTTTTCCAGCTTCCTGCTCGCCTGGGGTGGCAGCAGCGACCGCAGTATCGGGTTGCCGATGGACACTTGCGCGCCGGAATCGATCATGCAGCTGATCGGCTTCTCTCCCATGGCGGCGTCGACGATGGTCAGCTGGCCCACCCGTTTGCGGGCCGCCACAACCACACTGCCGACGGCGGTGATGTCTCGCCGCGATGCGGTGATCGACACCTGCTTGTTGGCCATGTCCAGGATCAGGCGCTGACCGCGCAGCCAGTCCACAGCCAGCAAGCCCTCGATCGTGGTGCCAACGAAGGGCAGGACCGGGACCCGTACCCGCCGTTGAGCACGACTGCCGACCTGCAGGCGATCCACCACCACGCTCTGGCGGGTTCGGCCACCGGTGATGGTGTTCACCACCAGCCTGCCCCCAGCCGGCAGATCAAGCTTGGCGGCCAGCTGGGTGGAGATGCAGGAGCGGTTGGCGCCGGTGTCGACCATGAAGTCGAAAGGCCCTTGGCCATTGATCGTCACCGGCACGGTGATGCGCGCGAACGCATCCTTGCCACTGTCCACCTGGGTGGGTTCGACGGTGGCCTCATCGTCGGGGCTGATGTCCGGGGCCTGCGCCGGCGGGGTCTGGGCGCGCGCCAGCCCCCCGCCCAGCAGCAGGGCGCCGCTGAGCGCGCCGGCCGCCCCGCGCCGGGTCAGTCCGTCGTCCATGGCTAGACCCTTTCCGTGTCAGGTTGAATCAACCTGACCGGACAAAAAGGGTCTATCTCCTTGAAGCTAGAGCATGTCCGGGCGGCGAACCGGTTCCCACTTACACCTGACATGCTCTAGGCGAGCCCCTTGCTCGGGTTGATCAGGTACTTCTCGCCGGTGGCGCGGCGGTTGTAGCCGGCCATGATCTCCGGGTTCAGGGTCTCGGCCAGCGAGATCTCGTGCGAATAGTGGCTGGCGAAGGTGGTCTTCAGCTCGTCCAGCACCCGCTGGCGCAGCTTGCCGCCGGCCTCGGCGCCGACCTTCATCAGGAACGGGGTCAGCAGCCAGCCCCCCAGGCCCCAGGACATGCCGAAGGCGCGGTTCAGCTCCGTCGGGCCGGTGTTCAGGCCGCCATAGATATAGACCTGCTTGTAGGTGGTGGAGCCGTAGCGGCTGTAGGTCTTGGCCGTCATATTGGCGGCGACCTCCATGCCGCTGAGGATCTGGCCGGCCAGCTTGCCACCGCCGATGGCGTCGAAGGCCAGCGTCGCGCCGGTGGCGGCCAGGGCCTTGATCAGCGCTTCCATGAAGTCGGGCGCGGTGGAGTCCACCACATGCTTGGCGCCGATGTCGGTCAGGATCTTGGCCTGCTCGGGGCTGCGGACGATGTTCACCAGGTCCACGCCGTCCTTGATGCAGACCTTGTTCAGCATCTGGCCCAGGTTGGAGGCCGCGGCGGTGTGCACCAGGGCCTTGTGGCCCTCCATCTTCATGGTCTCCACCATGCCCAGTGCGGTCAGCGGATTGACGAAGCACGAGGCGCCGTCGGCGGCGGTGGCGCCCGCCGGCAGGACCAGGACGTCGGCGGCCTTCAGCAGGCGGTACTGGGCGTACATGGCCCCGCCCAGCATCGCGACGGTCTTGCCCAGCAGAGCCTGGGCATTGGCGCCGGCCTTGATGACCTCGCCCGCGCCCTCGTTGCCCACCGGCATGGACTCATCGGCGCGCGCCGCCATGGCGCGCATGAAGGCCGGCTGGATAGGGGCCGTGGTCACCGGACGGTCGGCCGGGCCCGACATCTTGGCCTGCGCCACGTCGATGGGGCCCAGCAGCAGGCCGAGGTCGGAGGGATTGATCGGCGAGGCCTGGACGCGGACCAGGATCTCGTCAGGACCAGGCTCGGGGTGCGAAACGGTGGCCAGGGACAGTTCCA
>JAYVDG010000270.1:0-2103 GCA_043749525.1 Phenylobacterium sp. | reverse complement strand
CCTGTGGGGCGGCTCCTGGCTGCTGGCGGGGCTAACCGCGGCCAAGGCGCAGACGCGGCCGAAGAACGCCGGCGAGCGCGTGGCGGTGCTGCTGGTCTTCGTGGGCTTCGGCCTGCTGTTCAAACCATCCTTCGCGTCGGAGCGCCTTTGGGTTTCGCCACCGGCCGTGCAATGGGCCCTGGTCGCGCTGACCGTCGCGGCCTTCGTCTTCTGCTGGTGGGCGCGCCTGCACCTGGGCGCGCTATGGTCGTTCCGCACCACCGCCAAGGCCGGACACCATGTCGTCGACACCGGCCCCTACGCCCTGGTCCGACATCCGATCTATACCGGCATCCTGGCCGCTGCCCTGGCCAAGGCCCTGCTGAGCGCCAGCCTCCTGGCCTTCGCCGGCCTCGGCGTGCTGGCCATGGCCTTCTGGCTGAAAGCCCGCGTCGAGGAGCGTTTCCTCGCCGAAACCCTGGGCCGCGATGAGTACGCCGCCTATGCGCGGCGTGTCCGAAGACTGATCCCCTACCTTCTGTAAGCCGACAGCAGAAAGGGCGCGGAGGTAATCCCCCGCGCCCTTGTCCGTCTCAGATTTTGGCGGCGGCTCAGCCGCCGCTGATCTTCTTGCCGACGAAGGCGCCGAGCGCCAGGAACAGCACGAAGCCGATCACGGCGACGAAGAACAGCAGCTTGGCGATACCCGCCGCCGCACCGGCCATGCCGGTGAAACCAAGCGCGCCGGCGATCAGGGCGACCACCGCGAAAATCAGGGCCCATTTCAACATGTCGAACTCCAGCCAAAGAGATCCAAGGTCTGGCTGATGAACGCAGGCTGAGCCGTCGCGTTCCAGAACGTTCAGGCCGCCAGCAGCGGCAGAGCCTCCGGCGGCTGCATCCGCCCGCCCACGGGGGCGGTCTGTAGCCGGCAGACGCCTGGGCCGGTCACGAACGGCACGTGGGCGGCGATGCAGGCCTCCAGTTCGATCCGGCTGCGTACATTGGTGACCGCCGCCCAAATCTGCTTCTTCCGATAGAGACCCAGCCGTTCGGAGAACCGCCGCAGCACAGCCAGCCTCGCCCGCTGGTCGCCGTTGGGCAGCACCAGGGTGACGCTGGTCACCGCCTGGGGCGCCAGCTTCTCCACCTCGAAGCCGGGGTCCTGGGTGCGCAGGTCGATATTGGTCACATACTTCGACAGCGTCGCCCGGATGGTGGCCAAGGCCGTGAAGGCCGGGTCGCGGGGCACGTCGTAGACCGCGGCGGCCAACTGCCCTTTGGCGAGTCGAGGCAGGGCGGCGAGCATCTGCTCATAGACCGCGCGCTGGGAAGCGCGGACGATATTCGAGTAGCAGATGGGCATGTAGAGCATCGAGTGGGGTCCAGGCCCGGCCAGCATGCGCGCGGCCACCGCCAAGCAGTCGGAGTCAAAGGCCTGGGGGTCGGTGGGCATGTGCTCGTCGCCCTCCACCAAGCTCAAATGGGTCCGCAAGGTTCCTGGGGTCGAACTGATGACGTCGCCGACAAACACGCTGCGCAGGGTGAAATAGATTCCCTGGACGCCGTCCAGTTGCGGCATCGGCTGCTTGGCGGCCGTCTCCGCCATATCCTCCAGGGCCGCCTGCTGTGTCACCCAGATCGGCCCCACGGGCGCGCCGGACGGCAGGTCAGGTTCGGCGCCGGGTTCGGGCTCGGTCGCCTCGATGCGGCTCAGCCGGCCGCCGGGGGGCAGCAGGGAGGGATCGAGCAGGGCGGCGCTGACGGCCGCGTCATCGAGCGCCGCGAAGGCCTGCACAGCTTCGGCCGAGCCCTCGAACAACAGCAGGCCGACCTTCCCGGCATCGTCGTCGCCCTCGCCGAACAGCTTGATCTGCAGGTCGTCCCCCAGCCGGGCCAGCTCTTGGACATCAAGCTCATCGGCGCGCGGATCGGTCAGCAGGAACGAGTAGTGGGTCAGGGGCGCGAACTGACGCGGCCATTGCCATTTTCCCTCCAGGTAGATGCCCGAGAATTTTGCGACCAGCGGCCCGAGGACCGCAGGCTTGAGCCCGGTCTTCTCCGCATCGACCGCCACCCTCAGACACGCTACCGCCGTCACCGTATTCACTCCGCTTGTTTCCT
>JAYVDG010000269.1:0-6043 GCA_043749525.1 Phenylobacterium sp. | reverse complement strand
GCATCAGGGCCAGGTCGCGCGGACCGTGATCCGGCGGGAAGTCGAGGTCGTGGAAGTCCGAGAGCGGCCTTGGCCCTTCCGCAGTGAGGCCGAGCTCGTGGAGGCGGGTCATCAGGCCGGCGTAGCCCGCATAGGCCCCGTAGCCGGTCCAGTGGGTGTCGTGGCGGCTGAAGGTCTTGCGGCCGGCCTTGGTCGCCGCCGCCATCTGCGGATAGAGGTAGATCACTTCGCCCACGCCCGCCTCGCGCGCCAGTTTCGGCAGGATGGCGGCCGAGCGATCGGGGCTGGGGCCGTGGTACCAGGCCGGGCCATGTTCGGGGTAGATGACCTCCTTAGCGGCCGGCGTCACGATCAGGTAGTGGGCCCCGCGAGCCGCCACATATTCAGTGCGGCCGGCCAGCGTCATCAGCCATTGGCGCACCAGCGGGCCCACGAGAGGAGGGTCACCCCGCGCTGCACCCAGATGGGTGTCATCGTCAAAGAACAGCCAGCCGTCGCGCCCGATGATCACCCGCTTTGAGCCGCTGACGCCGGCCATCATCCTCAGGCGGTTCAAAAGGCCGATCAGATGCGGCCGGGCCGCGAAGTGGTCAGCGACGTAGGCGTCGGCGGCCAGGCGGAAGGTTCTGAGGTCCGCCAGCTGCTTCGGCCACTCGGGGGCCGGGGCGAGCACCCGGTTCTCCTGGATGTCCGGAGCCGTGGACCAGCGCGGCGCGAGCCAGGCAGCCGCCATCAGGACCAGGATGGTCGCGATCAGCAGGCGCCAGTGGAGGCGGGAGGCGAGCACGGGTCAGAACCTGAAATAGAGGAAGGGGTTGAGGGTCGATCCGGCCAGGATCGCTACGGACAGCACGAAGCCCGCCGCCAGCAGCGGAACCGGCAGGGCATGGACGCTGCGGGTTTCCAGCCGGGGCGGCCGGTCGGGCCGGGGCGGCCCGGCGCGCGGCGCGCGCAGGCGCTCCAGCAGGGCCGGCAGCAGCGGGGCGGCGAAGAGGGTCCCCAGGGCCAGCGCAGCGAGGGTCTGGGCGTTCAGCAGCAGCCGCATCGCCGCGTCGGGCCGCGCGATATCTCCGGTGTGGGCCATCGCGCCGAGATAGCTCAGGGCCGCCGGCAGGTTGTCGGCGCGGAAGAAGACCCAGCCCACCATCACCACCAGCACCGCATAGAGGTGGCGCAGCGGCCGGGGCGCGCGCTCCAAGGCTCGGCCCAGGCCGAACCGCTCCAGCATCAGGAAGGCGCCGTGATAGAGGCCCCAGACGATGAACCGCCAGGCCGCGCCATGCCAAAGGCCGGTGAGAAAGAAGACGATCAGGAGATTGCGGATGGTCTGGGCCTGGCCGCCGCGATTTCCCCCCAGCGGGATGTAGACGTAGTCGCGGAACCAGGACGACAGGCTCATGTGCCAGCGCCGCCAGAAGTCGGTGATCGACTGGGCGATGTAGGGGTAGTCGAAGTTCTTCGGAAAGGTGAAGCCGAGCAGGAACGCCAGCCCGATGGCCATGTTCGAATAGCCGCAGAAGTCGAAATAGATCTGCAGGGTGTAGGCCCAGACGCCCAGCCAGGCCGTGAGTGTGTCCAGGTGGCCTAAGTCCGGCGAGAACGCGTGATCGGCGAGCGGCGCCACGGCATTGGCGATCAGGGTTTTCTGGCAAAGGCCGACGATGAAGTACTGGAAGCCCAGGCCCACGTGGGCGCTCGCCTTGCGGTCGGCATGCATCTCGTCGCGGATGTCGGCGTAGCGGACGATGGGGCCGGCGATCAGGTGCGGGAACATCAGGATGTAGGCAGCGAAGCGGGTGAGGTCGCGCTCCACCTTCACCGCGCCGCGGTGCACGTCGACGACGTAGCTGACCAGCTGGAACGTGAAAAAGGAGATGCCCAGCGGCAGTTCCCGGTGGACCTCGGGCACGAGGACCCGCCGCAGCGTCCCGTTCAGATTGTGCGCCACGAACTCGGAGTATTTGAAGAAGCCCAGGACCGCGAAGTCGGCGACCACCAGGGCCGCCAGGATCGCCAGGCGCCGGCTTTTCTCCGTGGTCGCGTCAAGCCAGCGAGAGCCCGCGTAGTTGAGCCCGATCAGGCCCAGAAGCAGGAAGACGTAACCGCCCTCGCCCCAGACGTAGAAGGCCGCGCTGCCGGCAAGGAGCGCGCCGGCCCGCCAGCCCGAGACGTAGTAGCCCAGCAGGAAAACCGGCAGAAAATAGAAGATGAAGATGACGGAACTGAAGACCACGCCCTAGCGCCCCCGGCCGGTTGCGGTCAGGGCTTCGCCGCCGGGGCGGGCGCCGTCGCCGGCGCTGCCGCGGGCGCGACCCCCGGGGTCAGCGCGGCGGGGTTTGGGTTCTCCGCGATGGCGATCTGGTGGATCACGAAAGCGCCGCCGGGCTTGTCCTCAATGTCGAAGCGGATCTGGTCGATGGTCGACTGGGTCCAGTCCAACCCGCCCATGGCCTGTCGGGTCATGTCGTAGACCAGCGTCGTGGTCTCGCCCACGGCCGGATTGGCGCCCGACACCGGCTTTCCGAGATAGGTCACCGCCTCGGTATGCGCGGCCGTCGAATAGTAGAGCGCGCCATCCCATAGCGTGCCGGCCCCCGTGCGCGTGATCCGCACCAGCACCAGCGAATACTGGGCGCCCGGCACGTTCAGGCCCTTGGGCGAACGGATGGTCGGGTCGGCGATTGTGATCGCGATGCCCTGCCCCGGCGCCGGCGCGAGCTTGCTGCCCATGGGAGTGAAACCGTCGGTGGAGCCGTCGAACGTCCAGAGCTTGGCGGTCTTCAGCGGCCTACCGGCCAGTTCAAACGCGGCAGAGCCCGCATTCCAATGCACAGGTCCGGCTCGCTCCGGACCGGCCGCGACCGGGGCTGTGGCGGTCTTGGTGGTTTCCGCGGGGCGATGGCAGGCCGCCAGCAGGGCCGCTGCGGCGGCAAGTCCGATCCAGGGCAGGCGCTTCACCAGGCGGTCTCCATAGGCTGGGCCGCGCACGCGGCCAGATTCGCTTGCTGGTTTAGCATGGCCGAACGCTCCGGCCACGCCGTTGACAGCATCCGGCGAGAGCCCATCCTCGGTATCCAGGGGAAAAACGGGGGAAGCTTGATGTCCACTGCAGGTACGAGCGCGGCGGAAGACCGCCACATCTCCATCGACGCCGTGCGCGGCTTCGCGGTTCTGGGCATTCTTTTGATGAACATCGTCGGCATGGGCCTGCCCGCCTTCGCCTACATCGACCCGACCTATGCGGGCGGGTCGACCGGCGCGGACCTGTGGACCTGGGCGGTCAACAATGTCCTGACGGACGGCAAGATGCGGGCGCTGTTCACGATGCTGTTCGGGGCCAGCGCGGTGCTGATCGCCGAACGCGCCGAGGGCGGCCGGCCGGGCCCGATGCAGACCCACTATCGGCGGATGTTCTGGCTCTTCGTCATCGGCATGCTGCACGCCTATTTCCTGTGGTGGGGCGACATCCTGGTGACCTATGCGGTCGCGGGCCTGTTCATCTTCCCGTTCCGCAAGCTTGGCCCGAAGGTCCAGATCGGCGTCGGCGTGGCGATCCTGGCCGGCCTCTTAGGCAAGAACCTGTTCGACGCGGGCCAGCTCGACGCCCTGCATGCCGCCGCGACAGCGCCCGGCGCCCCGGCCTCGGTGGTCAAGGCCTGGCAAGAGGCCTCGTTCACCCTGTCGCCGCCGAAGGAACTGGGGGTGCAGCAGATCTCCGGATTTGGCGGCGGGTTCATGCAGGCCCTGGCGGCGCGAACCCAGATGTCGATGCTGATGCAGCTGGCCATCGCCCCGCCCGACTCCCTGCCCGAGGCGGTGGGACAGATGTTCGTCGGCATGGGCCTGTTCCGGGTGGGTTTCTTCACGCTGAAATGGTCCGCCCGCGCCTATGGCGCGATGATCGCGGTCGGCTATCTGCTGGCCGCGCCGGCCACGGCCTGGGTCGCCTGGATGATCTGGAGGAGCGGCTTCGAGGCGCTGGCGCTGCACCGCTGGGAGGTCTGGCAGCAGATTTCCCGGCCGCTGATCGCGCTGGCCCACGCCAGCGTGCTGTTGCTGGCCATCCGATCCGGGGCGGTACAGGGGCTCATGAACCGGCTGGCCGCCGCCGGGCGGATGGCGTTTTCCAACTACCTGATGACCTCGATCATCACGACGCTGGTGTTCTGTGGCTTCGGCCTGGGGCTGTATGGCAAGCTGTCGCGTTTCCAGGAACTGGCCGTGGTGGCCGGCGTGTGGGGGTTCATCCTGGTCTGGAGCCAGCCTTGGCTGGCGCGGTTCCACTACGGGCCGTTCGAATGGGCCTGGCGCTCGCTGGTGCGTTGGAGCCCGCAACCCTTCGTCCGCGCCCGCCCGAAGGCGGTCGCGGCGAGGGTCTGAAGGCCGATATCGGAGGGGTCTTCGCGATGGTACCAGCTCTCGGTCTCGAACCGAGGACCTCTAGATCCACAATCTAGCGCTCTAACCAACTGAGCTAAGCCGGCGCATCGCGAGGGGGGTTTCTAGTCGCGCGGCGCGTCCCGATCAAGCGGCGCGGTGGCCGCAGGCGTGGTTCGGGCTCAATCGGCGAGCAACGGGCGGCGATAGCGGCGGCTGCCGGCGAGTTCGCGCCCGTCGCGCAGGCGCACCGTGAAGTCACCGGTGGGCCTTGATTCCACCGCCTCGATCGCCTCGCGGCGCACCAGGCGCGAGCGGTGGATGCGCACGAAGCCCGCCGTCCGCAGCCGCCGCTCCATCTCCGAGAGCGAGGCGCGGTGCAGAAGGCCCGTCCCGCCGCGATGCAGCTCTACATAGTTGCCCGCCGCCTCGACCCAGACCACCTCGGCCAACGGCACGAAATGGCGGCGCGCGCCGTCGCGCACTTCCAGCACCGCCTCGGACGCGGTCGCGGCGGGCCGTGGCGGCGAACGGAGCTGGACCCAGACCACATAAATCCCGACCGTCGTTGCATAGACCAGGACGTCCTTGCGGAACTCATAGGGCCAGTCGCCGAGCGGCGAGAGCGGCGCGTAATAGCCGCTCACCAGCCGATAGATCGCCCAGCGGGCGGCGCCGATCGCCAGGACGTGGACCAGGGAGACGACCACCGCCGCCGCCGCGTGGACGAGCGCCTTGCGCGCCCAGGGCGCGTGCGTCGGCCAGTAGCGACGCGTGAGCGCCATGATCAGCGGCGCGATCCCGAGGAAGTAGGCGCCGCTGGTGAATTCCCAGACCATGGGCTCCCACAGCCCCACAGGGTGGCCGCCCCGCCGATGCTCGTCGGCGATGTTCAGGGCGTTGAAATAGAGGAAGATCACCAGGATGGCGGCGACCACGCCCAGGAAGAACAGGTCGTCGCGCGGCTTCGGATACACACGATCCGGGTCGCGGTCGGGTCGAGGGTTCTGCGGATGGCTCAATGCCGCTCCCTTCGCGTCCCGGATTCGGTGCGGCGGCCAGAATGGAGCGCTTCCGGGCAAAGAAAAAGCCCCGGAGCGTGACGCTCCGGGGCCTGATCTTGGTCGTCTTGAACCGTTCGCTCAGTTCTTCGGGAGCTTGAAGACGATGGGGATGTTGATCTGCCCCCCGTCGACAGGCGCCCCGTCCTTGGTCTGGGGACGCATCTTGAAGAGCTTGCTCAGCTTCAAGGCCGCGCCGCCGAAGTCC
The DNA here is from genome assembly GCA_043749525.1 of Phenylobacterium sp. Taxonomy (GTDB): domain Bacteria; phylum Pseudomonadota; class Alphaproteobacteria; order Caulobacterales; family Caulobacteraceae; genus Phenylobacterium. Next base: position 397 of record JAYVDG010000269.1, on the reverse strand, counting down.
TGGTTGTCCGGCTCCTCCGAAGAGACGGTGCAGTTGTCCAGAGTGCCGCGGGCGTTGACCGTGCAGTGGACCACGGCGCGACCTTCGACGTTCAACCGTTGAGCTCGCTCAGGATAGTACTTCGCGAAGTCCTCGCCGGTGGGCTTGCGGGCCCAGTCAGCGTTGGTGATCACCGAGGGACGCGGCGGCTCGGGCGGCGGTGCGGCAGGCGGCTTGGGCTCTTCGATCCGACGCTCGACCGGGGGAACCGGCAGCGGCGGGATCGAGGGAACGTCAGGCGCGGACACCGGGGGCCGGGGCTGCAGCTTGGGCGGCGGCGGCGGCGGCGTGTTCGGCGGCGGAGGCGGCGGCGGCGGGGGCGGCGGTCCAAGACTGCTCGGGTAGGGGTCATCGAGAT
>JAYVDG010000268.1:0-6051 GCA_043749525.1 Phenylobacterium sp. | reverse complement strand
CGCCGGGGCGTGCGCGCCGCAGGATGAGCTAAAGCCTCGTCCTGATTCAGAAAGCCGCCCCGACTTTGAAACGCGCGCTCCTCGCCGCCTCCGCCCTGACGCTCTGCGCCGGCGCAGCCCTGGGCCAATCGATCCCGCCGCAGCCGCTGGCCCTGCCGCCGGCTATCGCGGCACCAGTGGACAAGCCCTATGCGGGTCTCATCACCCTGTCGGTGGACGCCACCGATCTGGACCGCCGCATCGTCCGGGTGAAAGAGACCATCCCCGTCGCGCAGCCGGGGCCTATGACCCTGCTGTTCCCCGCCTGGATTCCGGGCAAGCACGCGCCGCGCGGCGTGATCGAGAAGCTGGCGGGCCTGACCGTGGCCAGCAGCAGCGGCCAACCGCTGGAGTGGACCCGAGACCCGGTGAATGTCTCGGCCTTCCACATCGAGGTTCCGGAGGGCGTGAAATTCGTTGAGCTGAGCTTCCAGCACGTCTCGCCCACCGACGAGGACCAGGGCCGGGTGACAGTCACCCAGGAGATGACCAACGTCCAATGGTTCTCCCTGGCGCTTTATCCCGCCGGCTATTTCGCCCGCCAGATCCAGATCCAACCGCATATCCGCTTGCCGGACGGCTGGTCCTTCGCCACGGCCCTGGAGGAGGACGGCGGCAGCGGGCGCGAGATGGCGCGCTTCAAGGCCGTCGCCTTCGACGTCTTGATGGATTCGCCATTGTATGCGGGACGTTACGTCAAGAAGCTCGACCTGGGTGGCAAGTCTCGGGTCACCCTGAACCTGGTGGCCGACGAGGCCAACCTGCTGGAGGTCAAGCCCGCCCAACTGACCGCAATGCGGGGCGTCGTGAGCCAGGCCGACCGCCTGTTCGGCGCCCGTCACTATGACCACTACGACTTCCTGGTGGCCCTAAGCGACCGCCTGGGCGGCATCGGGGTGGAGCACCAGAGGTCGACCGAGATCGGCACGGCCCCGCGCCTGTTCCTCGACTGGGACAAGCTGGCGGCCGTGCGGGGCGTCGTAGCGCACGAGTACGTCCATAGTTGGAACGGCAAGTACCGCCGTCCCGCCGACCAATGGACCGCCGACTTCAACAGCCCCGTGCGCAACAGCCTGCTGTGGGTTTATGAGGGTCAGACCCAATATTGGGGCAATGTGCTGGCCGCCCGGTCCGGACTGGTGAGCAAGCAGGACGCGCTCGACGCCCTGGCCGGCGTGGCCGCGGCCTATGACAACCGCGTGGGCCGCGGGTGGCGGGCCCTGCAGGACACCGTCAACGACCCGATCATCTCGTCCCGTTCGCCCCAGGCCTGGACCAGCTGGCAGCGCAGTGAGGACTATTATCAGGAGGGTCAGCTGATCTGGCTCGACGTCGACACCCTGATCCGCGAGCAGTCCAAGGGAAAGAAGTCCCTCGACGACTTCGCTAAGGCCTTCTTCGGGGTGAACGACGGGGATTGGCGCAATCCGCTGACCTACGACTTCGACGAGGTTGTGGCGACCCTGAACACCGTGCAGCCCTATGACTGGGCGACCTTCCTGCGCACGCGGCTGGACGGCCACGGCCCCGGCGCGCCGCTGGATGGGTTGAAGCGCGGCGGCTACCGGCTGGTCTATACCGACACCCCCACAGACTACTTCAGGAGCGACGAGGCCCGGCGCAAGGCCGCTGACCTGACCTACGCCCTCGGCTTCGTCGTGAACAAGGACGGCGAGCTGACGGCGGTGCAGTGGGAGGGGCTGGCGTTCAAGGCCGGTCTGACCGATGGGGCGAAGCTCGTGGCGGTGAACGGGGTGGCCTTCGACGGCGATCGGCTGAAGGCGGCCGTCACCCAGGCCAAGGACGGTAAGGACCCCATCGAGCTGATCGTGCGGTCGGGCGAGCGCTATCGCACCGTGAAGCTCGACTACCATGACGGCCTTCGCTACCCGCGCCTGGAACGGATCGCGGGGACGCCGGCGCGGCTGGACGACATCCTGGCGGCGCGGAAGTAGGCGAGGAGCAGCGGGGCTTGCCGGGGCTCGGGTGACCTGACCCGCCCGTCCTAGACCTTGAACCGCACGAACAACGGGCGCCCCAGCTTCGGGGCGAGGTTGGGCGCCGCCCAATCCTTGCCGCCGACGCGGGCCTGGAAGGCTGCGCCGCTGGCGAAGTTGGCGACCGTGCCGGTGGGGCAGCCGAAGCGCAGGTCCACAGGATGCGGGCGCCGCGGGCCTGGCCGCCATTGGCGCTGGCGGCGGCGAAAGCCGTCACGTCGGTGATGGAGGCGTGGATCATGCTCCCGGGCCAGTCGGGAGACCCGACGGGTTCGACGGCGGTGCGGACGTCATCGACCATGTCGTAGGGGGTTTCGCGCAGGGCCTGCGGCGTACCGGCCAGGGTCCAGCTGGTGTGCTTCATGGCGAGCGGCGCGAAAATGGTCCGCGCCGTGCGCGCGCGCAGATCCTCGCCGCCGAGGCGGCCGGCGAGGTAGCCCAAGAGGGTGTAACCGATGTTGCAATAGTCCCAGGCCGCACCCGGCGCTGCGGCCGAGAAGCAGCCCTCGGCCGACCAGGTCGCGCCGCCGGGGACCAGATAGCTCTTCAACAGGTCGCCCAGGGGCTGGACGGCGTCTCGGCCCTTCACCCGGAAGTCGATCTCGTAATAGCGGGCGTCGGACAGGCTGGAGGTGTGGTTCAGCAACTGGCGGGCGGTGATCGGCGCGTCCGGGTGATGTGGATTGGCCAGGGGAAAGTCGAGGTGTGCGGCTACGGGTGCGTCGAGGTCGAGCTTGCCGGCGTCGGCCAGCTGCAGGATCGCCGTCGCGGTCACTGTCTTGGTGATGGAAGCGAGGTGGAACATCGTGTCGGCGGTCACCCGGCGGCGGCTGGCCAGGTCAGCGTAGCCGTAGCCGCGGGCGATCCGCACCTCCCCGTCCCTCGCGTAACCCACGGCCAAGCCCGGGATTCCGGCCTGCATCATCTGTGCGGTGACAAGGGCGTCGAGGCTGCCCGCCAGCGCAGGGGTCGCAGCCATCGCCAGGCCCCCGGCCAGTAGGGCGCGGCGGTCGAAGGAGGGAAAACAAAGGTGGAGCATGGCGGTCCTCAAGAAGCGACTTGCCTGGATATAGGTAGGTGCCTACATATATGTCAATGAGCGACACCGAAACCGCGACGACCGAACCCGACTTCTCCCGCAGCCAGGGTGGCGCGGCCATCGGCGCGCGACTGCGCCGGCTGTCGGAGACCCTCGATTACGACGCCGTCCGGGTCTATGGCGCGCTCGGCATCCGCTTCGAGCAGCGCTGGTTCGGGGTGCTGAACCAGCTGGATCGCGAAGGCCCCTTAAGCGTCGGCGACCTGGCCGCCCGGCTGAAGATCACCCATGTCTCGGTGAGCCAGACACGGCAGTCCCTGGAGAAGGCCGGGATCATCGTCGCCGAGCCCGACCAGGCCGACGCCCGGCGCCGGCTGCTGACCCTGACCCGCGAAGGCTGCGCCCTGATCGCCTCGGTGCGGCCGCTGTGGCAGGCGCTTGATCAGGCCGCCCTGGCGCTGAACGCCGAAGCCGGCGAGGCGGTCACCGCCCTGGACCGGCTGGATGACGCCCTGGCGGCGGGCTCGCTGTTTGACCGGACCATGGCGCAACTGGCCAGGGCGCGGGCCGGCTGAGATTGAGCGCAGTGTGCCAGTCTCCAATCAGCCATGCACTCCGTCATCCGGGCCGTGGCAAAGGGGAGAGCCGGGACCCAGGGGCCGAAATCAATCCCCCTGGGTCCCAGGTTTCCCCTGCGGGTCGCCCGGGATGACGGAGTGGGTGGGCGGATGAGCTATCACCGCACCTGACACGTAGGCCTTAGATTTAGGCCACTTCGCGGTCCCCCTGGGCCTGTTCGGCGGCCAGGATGGCGTGGACGATGGTTTCGATCAGGGCCTGGGCGCGGATCGGCTTGGAGAGGTGCTGGTCGGCGCCCGCCTCGCGGCCGGCGCGGATGTGCTCGTCCATGGCGTTGGCCGTCAGCATGATCACCGGGGTGCGCGGCAGAGCGTTGGCGGCCTCGAATTCGCGCAGCAGCCGGGTGGCCGACAAGCCGTCCAGTTCCGGCATCTGCATGTCCATCAGCACCACGTCGAAGCGTTCGGCCTTCAGGCGGTCGAGGGCGAGCTGACCGTTCTCGACGATCTCCGGCTCGACGTTCACCGACTGCAGGATCAGCTGAACCACCTTCTGGTTGGTGGGGTGATCCTCGGCCAGCAGGATGCGGCAGCCGGAGAGATCAAAGCCCTGCTCGGCGTCCCCGGCCTCGGTCGCCGCGATGGGCGCGGCGGTTTCCAGGGGCAGGACGAAGGTGAAGACCGAGCCGACGCCCGGCGTGGACTCGACATTGATGGCGCCGCCCATGAGCTCCACCAGCGAGCGGCTGATGGCCAGGCCCAGGCCGGTGCCGCCGAACCGCCGCGTGATGGAGCCGTCGGCCTGCTGGAAGCGGCCGAACAGGCGGGCCTTCACGGCGTCGTCGAAGCCGATGCCGGTGTCGGTGACGGCGAAACGGATCTGCCCGCCCTCCTCCGTCACGGCCAGGCGGACGGCGCCGGCATGGGTGAACTTCACGGCGTTGGAAAGCAGGTTGGACAGCACCTGGGTCAGTCGGACCTGGTCGCCGACAAAGGATCTCCGGGCGGCGTCGGAAACGGTCCAGGCCATCTCCAGGCCCTTGGACTCGGCCGAGGCCCGGTGCAGTTCGGCGATGCGGCGCACGATGGCCTGCATGTCGAAGGTCTCGTGAGAGAGCTGGATCTCACCGGCCTCGATCTTGGAGAAGTCGAGGATGTCGGTGAGCACCTGCTCAAGCAGTCGGCCGGAGGAGACGATCAGTTCGGCCAGTTCGCGGCTCTGCTGGGTCTTCTGCTGGGCGGCCAGGGTCTCGGAAATGGCGATGACGCCGTTCAGCGGCGTACGCAGCTCGTGGCTCATATTGGCCAGGAAGCGGGATTTCTCGGCGTTGGCCCGTTCGAGTTCGGCCGTGCGGTCGCGGACGCGGTCCTCCAGGTTCGCCAGGACCTCCTCGACCTTTTCGCGTTCGCCGCGCAGGGCGTTGGCCAGGACGCCGATCTCGTCGGTTCGGCGTTCGATCTTGCTGACGTCCCTCCGGCCCGGGCGGCGGTCTCGGATCCCGTAGGTCTCCGGCTCGCAATCGCCGGCCAGCTGGCGCAGGGGCCAGACGATGGTGTGCCGGGCCAGCGCCACCACGAGAAGGGTCTGGATCAGGGAGGCGATGGCGCCGAGTGTCAGCACCCAGGAAGCCGACTTGGCCGCCGAGAGCGCGATGGCGGACTTCGGATAGGTCAGCAGCAGATACCAGTCAGGCCCCGCCAGCCGGCCATAGGCCACCACCTGGCGGCCGTCGGGGCTGTTGATCACCCCGTGCGTCTGGCCGTCCTTGCGGATCGCCTTCACCAGGGTCTTGAGGTTGAGCTTGCGCTCATAGTCGGCGACGGCGTGTTCCGAGGCGCGGCCGGGCGTGCCGAAGCCCGGATAGGCGATCAGTTCGCCCTTCCCGGTCACCACCAGGTTCGAGGCGCCCGGCAGGGTGTTCTTGATGGCGTTAAGGAAGAAGCCGGTGAGTTCGATGGACGAGCCGAAGGAGCCCACATAGCGGCCGTTGACATAGGCCGGCGTCAGGCAGCCCGTCGCCAGACGCTCGCCCTTCTTGTCCTGGATCAGGCGCTGCAGGTTGGTGCAGCGGGTCACCTTGGCCGGGTCGTTCCGCGGCAGGGTGATCTGGGCCATCTCCTCCTTGGAGACGTCCAGGCTGGCCGGGGCCTCACGGCGGTAGAACATCAGATGGTCGGGCCGGTCAGGGGCGAACATCACCAGCCGCGTCGGCTTGGTCTGGAAGAAGTAGAAGTTGTCGTACTCGCTGCGGGCGGCCTGGCCGAAGTCGGAGACCACGGAGAAGGCGGCGGTAAGCGCCCGGCGGTCGGCCATAGAGGCGGTATCGGCCTGGCTCAGGAAGCCACCCATGCCGTAGATCCAGCGGCCCGAGGCGGTCAGGTGTCCGTCGAACAGGGC
>JAYVDG010000267.1:0-2113 GCA_043749525.1 Phenylobacterium sp. | reverse complement strand
GGACGACCGGCGTCTGGGACGGTCGCTTCGAGATCGCCACGGATCGGGCTGTCACGGTCCAGGCGCTTGCCGGACATGCCGCCGGCCTCCCGGCTTCTCAGCGCGCCGAACTCCAGCGCCTGCCCGCCGGCGCGCGGGGAACCTTGCCGTTCATCGCAGGCGAAGGCTCGCCGATGCTCGCCGCGATCCCCGGGGTGTCCGTCCGCGCCCTGGCCCTGGACCGGCTGCGCGCCGCCGGTGGCGCGGTCGACCGGGAACCGGCCTAGCCGCAGACCCGCGGTCTCTGCTATGGAAACCCCTTGAGCGGCCGCCACCGGCCCGAACCCGAGCCATGGAAGGAGATCGTCATGCGTCAGACCGCCGACCTTCAACCTTCAATTTCGGGTTTCAATGCACCTCATCAAATGGCTGGCGCGGGTCTTCCTCGCGCCTAGGCGCGCTCGCGAGGCACCTAGGCGCGCTCGCGAGCCGACCCAGGGAGACAGCGCGCTCCTACGGCGCCGGCTCTACGGACGACTTTCGAACCATCTGCAAAAGGACGTCGGGGTCGAAGACCCTATCGACTGAGGAGACAGGGCCCGCGGCGGCAAGGCCGCGGGCTAACCTTCCGCCATCACGTGCTCGATCCCGACGATGATCGGGTCGGCGAAGCGCTTGCCCAGCAGGGTGGAATGGTTGGCGCCGGCGATGTCGGCGACATAGCCGCGGGCCGAGGCGTGGGCCGGGGCGTTCTGGATCGCCTTAAGCCGTTGCGGCAAGCGGGTGCCGCCGGCATTGACCACCGCCACCGGCAGCTCGGGATGATAGTGGCCGATCTCGCGGCCCTGGGCCGAGGTGGCGGCCCAGTGCAGCACCTCCTCCGCCGACCAGCGGGCATGGCTGGCCAGGCCGTAAATGCGGCGCTTCTCGGTGGAGGCCTCGCCTTCCAGGCCGATCTTGTCGCCCACCACCAGGGCGAAGGGCTTCATGAAGCCGATCCCGGCCCAGCGGTTCACCAGCTTCATGGCCCGGCGGAACCCGTTGATGGCCCGCGCGGCGGCCGGCGCGTCGATGGTCTCCGGCGTCACCGCGTCCACCAGCACGACGCCGCTCACCCGGTCGCGGTTGCGGCCCACGAAGATCCGCAGCATCAGCCCGGCCATCGAATGGCCCACGACGATCAGCGGCCCCTCCTCGCCCAGGTGATGAAGCAAGGCTTCCAGATCGCTGGCGATGGCCCGGCCGTCACGAGGTTTCGGCCCCGGATCGGAATAGCCGAGCCCGGCCCGGTCATAGGCCAGGCTGCGCAGGCCCTTGTCGGCCAGACGCTGCTGGACCACCGCCCAGTCGGCCGCGCAGCCGAAGGCGCCGCATTCCAGCATGATCAGCGGCTCGGCGGCCTGCGGTCCGGCGCGGACCACGCGCAGGCGCCGCCCGCCTATGTCGACGAGTTGTCCGCGCGTAGGATGGAATCCGGCCTTGGCCATGGGCGACACCTAAGAGTCGGCCCCGCCCGAGACAAGGCTGATTTGCGGCTATTTCCAGACGACCGTCTGCGGCGCCTCGGAAGACCCGTAGTCGATCTCTACCCGGGTCACCGCCTTGGCGCCCGCGGGCACGTCGAAGGGCGCCCGGGCCAGGGTCGGTTTCAGGGCCACCGGCGCTGCGCCGTCGAAGCTGACGCGGACCATTCGGACACCCAGTTCGGGGTTGGCCAAGTACTTGGGCTGGTCGGCGGCCACGCCCTTCTCGGTGATCACGAAGAACCGCTTGGTCTGGCTGGCGCCGGCATACCACATGATGTTGAGCTGCTTGCCGCCGATCCGCCAGTTCGGGGTCATGGCCACGGTGGCGTCGGAGCCCTTGGTCTTGATCTGCGTACTCTGGACCGGAAGGATGCCGTGCGCGCCTTCCTCAGTGGAGAGCGCCAGACCCGCCGGCGCCACCGGGGCCGCGGGTTCGCTCTTCCCGCAGGCGGCGAGAGACGAGCTCAATAGAAGCACGGACGCGAGCGCAAGCCCGCTAAAGCCTGAACGCATGGGTCGTTTCCTCGTTTTTATGACACGAGGATGGGCACAAGCTTGGACATGCCACAAGGCCGTGCGCCGGAGCCTTACTGGGGTTAGGTTCGCGC
>JAYVDG010000266.1:0-2120 GCA_043749525.1 Phenylobacterium sp. | reverse complement strand
CCATAGACTCCGTGGGGCCGTAAGCGCGCAGGCGGTGCGGTCGTGCCCGTTCTTCGCCTCTGAGATCATGGATCCTCGGGACAAGCCCGAGGATGACGATCATGAGCGGAGGAGGCTGAGGTCTAATCGGCGATGTGGATCAGCATCTTGCCGTTGTTCTTGCCTTCGAAGAGCCCGATCAGGCCCTCGGGCGCGCGTTCGAAGCCGTCCAGGATGGTCTCCTGGTACTTGATCTTCCCGGACTTCAGCCAGTGGGTCATGTCGGCCAGGAAGTCGGCGTTCATCTGCGGGAAGTCGCCCGCCACGAAGCCCTCCATGCGGATGCGGCCATAGATCAGGGAAAACAGGTTCTTCACCCCTTCGCCGTCGCCGTTATAGGTCGAGATCATGCCGCAGACCGGGATGCGGCCGCGCACGTTCATGCGGGGCAGGGCGGCGTCCAGGTGCGCGCCGCCGACGTTCTCGAAATAGACGTCGATGCCGTTGGGGGTGGCGGCCTTCAGGGCCTCGGCCAGGTTCTCTTTCTTGTAGTTGATCACCGCGTCGATCCCGACCTCGTCCTTCAGCCAGGCGGCCTTCTCGTCGGTTCCGGTGGACCCCACCACGTAGCAGCCCTTGATCTTGGCGATCTGGGCCACGACCGAGCCCACGGCGCCGCCGGCGGTGGAGACGAAGACCTGCTCGCCGTCCTTCAGGGCGCCGGTGCCCAGCAGGCCGCCATAGGCGGTGATGCCGGTGCCGCCGAGCGCGTGCATGTAGACGCTCAGTGGCAGCTCCGGATCACGGTTGAGGATCGAGACGCCGCGGCCGTCGGAGACGAAGGTCTCGCGGAAGCCGGCGCCGTGGCGGACCAGGTCGCCTTCCTTGAACTTGGGGTTCTTGGACTGGGTGACCCGGCCGATGCCGCCGCCCAGCAGGGGCGCGTCCAGGGCCTGATCGGCGTCCAGGCGCGGGCGCATATAGGGGTCCACCGACATCAGCAGGGCCGTGACCTGGATCTCGCCGTCGGCGGCGTCGGCGACCGGCGCCTCCACCAGGGCGAAGTCTTCCTGCACCGGCTTGCCTTTGGGGCGGCGGACGAGGTGGATCTGGCGGGCGGTGGTCATGGGAAACTCCCTGGGACGACTGGAATGAATTCAAACAATCGTTTGCAGGTAGCGCCGCGGGGCGCCGCGGTCACGCCAGAAAAACTCAAGCCGCCGGAGGTTCAGACGGCGTCGAGACCGATGTCGAGCACCGGGGCCGAGTGGGTCAAGGCGCCGACGCTGATCACCTGGACGCCGCTCTCCGCAATCGCGCGCACGGTCTGCAGGTTCACCCCGCCCGAGGCCTCCAGCACGACCTTGCCGCCGGCCAGGGCCACGGCGGTCTTCAGGTCATCGGGGCTGAAATTGTCCAGCATGATGACGTCGGCGCCGTGGGGCAGGGCTTCGGCCAGTTGCTCCAGGCTGTCGACCTCCAGCTCCACCTTGGTCAGGTGGCCGGCGAAGGCCCGCGCGCGCTTCAGGGCGTTGGCCACCCCGCCGCAGGCCGCGACATGGTTGTCCTTGATCAGGATGGCGTCATCCAGGCCGAAGCGGTGGTTGACCCCGCCGCCGCAGCGCACGGCGTACTTCTCCAGGTGTCGCAGGCCCGGCGTGGTCTTGCGGGTATCGACGATGCGGGCCGCCGTGCCCTCTGTGCGGTCGACATAGGCCCGGGTCAGGGTGGCGACGCCGGAGAGGCGGCCCATCAGGTTCAGGGCCGTGCGTTCGGCCGAGAGGATGGCCCGCGCATTGCCTGTGACCTTGGCCAGGACCGCGCCGGCCTCGACGCTGTCGCCATCGGCCACCACGGCCTCGAAGCTGGCCGTGGGATCGAGAGCCAGGATCGCCAGCCGCGCGCAGGCCAGGCCCGCCACCACACCGGTCTGACGGGTGGCGAACACCACGCTCATCACCGCGTCGGCGTCGATGCAGGCCTGGGCGGTGACGTCGCCGGCCCGGCCGAGGTCTTCGGCAAGGGCGGCGCGGACGGTGGGGTCGATCAGCAGGTCGGGGAGGGGCTGGATCATTCGGCCGCGAAACTGAGAGGGTCATCCGACTTGAGGTCGGCGAAGGTGACGAAGGTCCGCTTGGGCG
>JAYVDG010000265.1:0-2122 GCA_043749525.1 Phenylobacterium sp. | reverse complement strand
CGCCGGCATGGTGCGACGAGCGGGTCAGCGGACTGGCCGAGACCATCAGGAAGCCCTTGGCCCGGGCGATCTCCTCATAGGCGTGAAACTCGTCAGGGGTCACGAACCTGTCGACGGCGGCGTGTTTGCGGGTTGGCTGCAGGTACTGGCCGATGGTCAGGAAATCGATGTTGGCCGAACGCATGTCGTCCATCACCTGCATGACCTCTTCCTTGGTCTCGCCCAGGCCGACCATCAGGCCCGACTTGGTGAACTGCTCAGGGTCGCGTTCCTTCACCCGCTCCAGAAGGCGCAGGGAATGGAAGTAGCGCGCGCCGGGCCGGATCGAGAGGTAGAGGCGCGGCACGGTCTCCAGGTTGTGGTTGAAGACGTCGGGCTTGGCGTCGATCACCAGTTCGGCGGCCGAGGCCGGTTTGCGCAGGAAATCCGGCGTCAGGATCTCGATGGTGGTGTCCACAGCCTGGGCGCGGATCGCGCGCACGACCTGCGCGAAATGCGCCGCCCCGCCGTCGGCCAGGTCGTCGCGGTCCACCGAGGTGATGACCACGTGCTTCAGGCCCATCTTCACCACGGCGTCGGCGACGCGGGCCGGTTCGGTGGGGTCCAGCGCCTGTGGCTTGCCGGTGATGACGTTGCAGAAGGCGCAGGCCCGGGTGCAGGTGTCGCCCATGATCATCATGGTGGCGTGGCTGATGGTCCAGCACTCGCCGATGTTCGGGCAGGCGGCCTCCTCGCACACCGTGGTGAGGCCGTGTTCCTTCACGATGGCCTTGGTGGCTGAATAGCCAGGAGAGCCGGGCGCGCGGACCCGCAGCCATTCCGGTTTGCGCAGCATCGGGGTATCCGGCCGCGACTGTTTTTCAGGGTGCCGCGGCCTTGCGCCGGTGAGGGTGTCGATTACGGTCGCCATGCCCCCTAGATCGGCGTTCGGGGCCTCTGGATCAAGCCACGATTGAGCGGCCTTGCGCCACAGCGGCGATCTGGGTTCAAAGACGGCATGGTCCGCGCGCTAGCAGTCGCCGCTTTGCTCCTGTTGCTCGCGGCGTGCGGCCGTGGCGACCTGATGGGCCCATTCGCGGAAAGTCAGGCGCCGCCGGCGCTGAGCCCGCGCTTCTATCCGCCCGAGGGCTGGGCCTGGGGCTTCATCCAGACGGGGAACAAGCCGACCCAGCGCTACGGCGTCGCCGCCGGCTGGCGCGCGCCCAAGGCCACCATCGTCATCCTGCCGGGCTATGGCGAATCGGCCGAGGCCTGGTTCGAGACCGCCAGCGGCCTGATCCGTCGCGGCTACACCGTCTGGATCCTCGAACGCGCCGGTCAGGGCGGCTCGGCCCGCTACACCCTGCCCCGCGACCTGGGCTTCGTCTCCAGCTTCGATCCCGACGTGGCCAACCTGCGCGCGTTGGTCCGGGTGGTGATCCGGCCGCCGGAGACCTCGCCCCTTATCCTGCTCGCCCACGCCGACGGTGCGGTCGTCGCGCTGCGCGCCGTGGAGACCGGCCTGGCGGTCGACGGTTTGATCGTCTCCTCGCCGGATGTCGCCTCGAAGGCCGTCAGCATTGATTCAGCCCAGGCGCTCGCCGGCCGGGTGGGTCTAGGTCGCCTGCCCTCGACCGACTGGCGGCCGTGGAGCCGGTCGTCGCCGGACGGCAGAGGCCAGGGCCTAACCCACGACGTCTGGCGCGGCCGGGTGCAGCAGGCCTGGCAGACCGCCAATCCCGACCTGCGCATGTCCTCCCCCAGCTTCGGCTGGCGCGGCGCGCACCAGGCCGCCAGCCGCGCGGTGGAGGCCAACGCTGGGGCGGTGAAGGCCGATGTCCTGATGCTGCTGCCCGACAAGACCACCAAGGAGGCCCTGGCCCTATGCAAGGCCCTGCCCCATTGCCGGTCGGTGGCCATACCCGGCGCCTTCGCGGCGCTACATCTCGAACAGGATCGCTTCCGGCAGCCCTGGCTGGACCAGATTACCGGCTATATCGCCGCCAAGGTGGACGGCGAGCGGGCCGCGGAGGTCGCCCCGCCGGTCGGCGGAACCCCTGTCCCAACCCCGGTTCCAGAGGGAAATTCTCCGCCCACGCCGTGAAACCGGCTCACGGGTTGTAACGTATCCTTGCAATGGCGA
>JAYVDG010000264.1:0-2123 GCA_043749525.1 Phenylobacterium sp. | reverse complement strand
CCGCGCCCACCACCACCGCATCGAAATCGAAATCCGCCATGGATTTGTGGGTAGCCGATGCGGGACGAGAGGCCAACCATCCAGCTATTTATATGATCATTCTGGTGAGTAGCATGGCTTGCATGACACGGCGGCCCGACCCAAGCTTGGGCCTTCACGACCCCTGAGGACTCGATGCCCGAAACCGACGCCGCCGGCCTGACCCTCACCGGCGCCAGCCCCCGGGCGGCGGAAGCTTACCGCCAGGCGGTCAGCCTCTATCATGGCCTCTACGGCGCGCCCCTGGCGTTACTGGAGCAGGCCATCACCGACAGTCCTGGCTTCGTCATGGCCCATGTTCTGAAGGCCGACATGCTGCTGGTGGGGACCTCGCCGGAGGTGATCGCCATGGGCGCGGCCGGCGTCGAGGCCGCCCGCGACCTCGACGCCACCGAGCGCGAGCGCGGCCACGTCGCCGCCGCCGTGCAGATGGCGGCCGGCCAGTTCACCGCCGCCGGCCGCATCCTGGAAGACGTCTCCATCGCCCACCCCCTGGACGGGGTGGCGCTGCAGGCGGGCCAGCTGATGGACTTCATGCTGGGGGACAACCGCATGCTGCGCGACCGCATCGCCCGCGCCCTGCCCGCCTGGTCGCCGCAGATGCCCGACTATCACGCCGTCCTGGGCATGCACGCCTTCGGACTCGAGGAGACCGGCCACTACGGTCGCGCCGAGGCGGCGGGCCGCGAGGCCATCGACCTGCAGCCCCGCAACGCCTGGGCCCAGCACGCCGTGGCCCACGTCTTCGAGATGCAGGACCGCCGCGCCGACGGGATCGCCTGGATGCGGACCGAGAACGCCGCCTGGCAGCACGACAGCCTGTTCGGGGTCCACAACTGGTGGCACCTGGCGCTGTTCCACCTGGGGCTCGGGCAGACCGACGAAGTCCTGGCCCTCTATGACGGCCCCATCGCCGGCGACGGCTCGGACATGGCCTTCGACCTGCTGGACGCCGCGGCCCTGCTTTGGCGGCTCAAGCTGGAGGGGGCGGCCACGCAGGACCGGTTCGTGAAGCTCGCCGACGCCTATGAGCGCAAGGCCGGCTACGGCCTCTCGGCCTTCGACGATGTCCACGCCATGATGGCCTTCGTCGGCGCCGGGCGCGAGGCCGCCGCGCGGAACCTGATGACCGCCCTGGAGGCCGCCGCCACGGGCCGCGGCGACAACGCCATGATGACCGCCGCCGTCGGCCTGCCGGTGGCCCGCGCCCTGCAGGCCTTCGGACAGGGCCGCTTCAGCCAGGCCAGCGACGACCTGCGCGCCGTCCGCAGCCACGCCCACCGCTTCGGCGGCAGCCACGCCCAGCGCGACGTCATCGACCTCACCCTGATCGCCGCGGCGCGCGGGGCAGGCGAGACGAGCCTGGAGCGGGCCTTGCTGGTGGAGCGCGCGGCGGCGCGGCCGTAGTCCAAGTCCTTCTCCCGCAAGGGGAGAAGGACCGCACTCAACCCCACTGCCCCCAGAGCGCCGTTTCCTGGGCCTTGGCCTTGGTGACGGAGGCGTCCTTGATATGGCCGTAGCCGCGGATCTGCTGCGGGATCTGGGCGATCTGGACGGCGAGCGGCATCTTCTCCGATGAGATCCCGGCCAGGATCCTGGCGATCCCCGCCTCGTACTCGGCGATCAGGCCGCGCTCCATCCTGCGCTCCTCGCTGTAGCCGAACAGGTCGAGGCCGGTGCCGCGCAGGCCCTTGAGCTTCGCCAGCACCGGGAAGCCGACCTCCAGCATCCAGCCGCCGAAGGCGATCTTCTTCGGCCGGCCATTGGCGTCCTTCGGCGCGATGATCGGCGGGGCGAGCCAGACCTTGGCCTTGCCGCCCTTGAAGGCGCCGTTCTTCTCGGCTTCGAAGCGACCGTCGGAATAGAGCCGGGCGACCTCATATTCGTCCTTGTAGGCCATCAGCTTGTAGAGGTTCACCGCCACCGAGCGGGTCAGGACCTCCGACCCGAAGATCGCCTCGGCCTTGGCGACCTGGTCCACGCGGTCGAGATAGCGCTTCGCATAGGCGGCGTTCTGGTAGGCGGTCAGCTCGCGGCCACGATGCGCGATCAGTTCGGCCAGCGGAATGGTTTCCGGCGTCGGG
>JAYVDG010000263.1:0-6107 GCA_043749525.1 Phenylobacterium sp. | reverse complement strand
TTCCGTCGATCACCACCACACGCGTCTCTTCTGCGTGAGCGGCGTCGATAAGCATTTTCTTGGACATATAGGCGATCTCCGAGGCGCGCCTGGAGCTCTAGGCTCGGGCGCTGCCGGTTTGTCATGAGGGCGCGCGCGCTTTCGCCGGCCGCGTCAGAGACGCGGGCGGTGCAAGGCCGGAAAGGGGCTCGAGCGGCGCTGCCCATAGTTGTTTCCCAGGCGCACTCTTGATGAGCACGGATCGGATTGATGCGTCATGGCCGAGGATTCGGCCGAAGCCGACGCGGGCTTCGCGCGGAAACTGGCCCTGACAGGCAGGGCGCATCCAGCGCGGGGGGACATTGCAACAGTAAGCTGAAAAAAGAAAGACAATCGGCTTCAGTCCGGGTTCAGCCTGGGCTGGGTTAACCGTTTCTCCACGCTGTTAAGGGGTATATGGGGGTTCAAACCAAAATGCGTGTGGTGTGGGGCATCGTGCTGGCGAAAGTAGGCGTCGCCTTCGATAGGTTCGGGAAGCGTACTCTTGCGGCTGCGGCCGCGGGCGTCTGCTGCCTGGCGGTCGCGGCCGTGGGCCAGGCGAATGCTTCCGGCGGCGGCGTCCTCAAGGTCCGCCTCGGCGGTGACCAGACCGAAACCCGCATCGTCATCGATCTCGACCGTTCGGCGACCGCCAAGGTGGCCTCCGACGGCCAGGACGACCGCCGAGTGGTCATGAACCTGCCCGGTGTCAACGTCGACCGCACCCTGCAAGGGGGCGGCCAAGGCCTGGTGAAGACCTGGATGCTGGACGGCGGGCCCCTTGGGGCGCGCCTGCGCATAGACCTGGCCGGCGATGCGGTGATCAAGCGCCGCTTCCTGCTGCCCCCGGCCGACGGCGCCGCCAACTACCGCTATGTGATCGACATCGCCGCCGCCTCGCCGCGCGCGCCGGGCGAACGCGTCACCCTGATCTCCAACACCGCCCCCGCCATCCGTCCGCCGCCGCTCAATCTGAAGAAGACCGTGGTCATCGACGCCGGACATGGCGGCAAGGATCCCGGCGCGATCGGCTCCAATGGCTATGAGAAGGACGTGACGCTGGCCGCTGCCCTGGCGCTGAAGTCACGCCTGGAGCGCACCGGCCGCTACCGCGTGGTGATGACCCGGTCCTCGGACGTCTATGTGCCGCTGGAAACCCGCGTGCCCATCGCGCGCAAGTCCGGCGCCGACCTGTTCATCTCGCTGCACGCCGATTCGGGCCCCAACACCCAGACCCGCGGCGCCAGCGTCTACACCCTGGCTGACCGCGCCGTGGCCCGCTCGCAGAAGCTGGTCTCCAAGGACGACTGGTTCATGAAGGTGAACCAGGCCGACCGGGGGGTCTCCGGCATCCTGTTAGACCTGACCCAGCGCTCCACAAAGAATCGCTCGGCCACCTTCGCCGAGATGGTGCTGGACCGAATTTCCGACGGCGACATGCGCCTGCTGCGCCGCAGCCATCGCGAGGCCGGTCTCGCCGTCCTGCTGGCCCCCGACGTGCCCGCGGTGCTGCTGGAAATGGGCTTTGTAAACAATCCCGAGGACGAGGCCTTCCTGCGCGATCCCGCCGGCCGGGCCCGCCTGATGAACGCCGTCGGCGACTCCATCGACGCCTACTTCGCGCAAGAGACCCGGCTGGCGTCACGCTAACTCCGCGCGCGTCGTAAAACCGGCTTTCCCTTTTCCGAAACCCGCTCTAGACGATGACCATGCGGGAGGAGGGCGCCCGCGGAGGTCTGTCAGTCTTGAACCCCCCGGAAAGATGGGTCGCGATCGCCGGCGTCGCCGTGTTGAGCGCAATCGCGGTGGCGGGATTCGCCATCGCCATCTACGCCGCGTGGCTGTTCCATGACATGCCTGACGCCGGGGACCTGGTGGACTATCGTCCGCCCACCGCCACCCGCGCCTATGCCTGGGACGGCACCCTGATCGGCGAGTTCTCCCGCGAACGCCGCATTTTCGTTCCCTACGACAACATCCCGCCGCAGCTGGCCCAGGCCTTCCTGGCGGCGGAAGACCGCAACTTCTTCCAGCACTCGGGCGTCGACGCCATGGGGCTGACCCGGGCGATGATGCGCAATGTGCTGAACGCCGCCCGTGGCAAGCGCCTGGAAGGCGGCTCCACCATCACTCAGCAGGTGGCCAAGAACGTCCTGCTGACCAGCGACGCCACCGTGGGGCGCAAGCTGAAGGAGGCGATCCTCGCCCGGCGTCTGGAGCAGACGCTGAACAAGGAGCAGATCCTTGAGCTCTATCTGAACGAAATCTGGCTGGGCTATCGCTCGTACGGTGTCGGCGCAGCGGCTTACAACTACTTCGGCAAGTCGATTTCCGACCTCAGCCTAGCTGAGTGCGCCTATCTCGCCGCCCTACCCAAGGGGCCGGATAACTACCATCCGATCCGGCGGAAGGCCAACGCCATCGCCCGCCGCAACTGGATCATCGGCCAGATGGCCGACCTGGGCTGGGTCAGCCGGATCGACGCCGAAAAGGCGATGAAGGAAGACCTCAAGGTTCAGAACGCCCCCAGCCGCGCCAAGTACCGTGACGCCGACTTCTTCGTGGAGGAGGTCCGCCGTCGCGGCCTGGCCACCCTTGGCCAACGGCTGAACGAGGGGGGCTACTACATGCGCACCACCCTCGACCCGGATATGCAGACCGCCGCCCGCGTGGCCCTGATGCACGGCCTGGAACAGTATGACCGCCGCCACGGCTGGCGCGGGGCCTGGGGCCACGTGACCATCGCGCCGGGCTGGGAAGCCTTGGCCAAGAAGAAAACCCTGCCTGCCGAGCGCCGCGACTGGCTGCCGGCGGTGGTGACCGAATCCTCCAACAGCAATATCCGCATCCAGGTGGCCGCAAGCGGTGCGAGCGGGGCCATTGCGGGCGAGGACGTCGCCTGGGCCCGGGCCGGCAAGGGCGTGCCCGTGGTCGGCGACCTGATCTTCGTCGAACCCGTGGAGAACGGCGGCGGCTATCGCCTGAAACAGGTGCCCGCGGTCAACGGCGCCCTGGTGGCCATGGAGCCCAACTCCGGGCGCGTCCTGGCCATGGTGGGCGGCTATTCCTTCTCGCTCTCCAACTTCAACCGCTCGACCCAGGCGATGCGGCAGCCTGGGTCGGCCTTCAAGCCGCTGGTCTACGCCACCGCGCTAGAGAACGGCTACACGCCGGCCAGCGTGGTGATGGACAGCGCCATCACCCTGAAGGGCGCGGCGGGGGCCGACTGGACGCCGGAGAACTACAACAAGAAATACTATGGCGCCCTGGCCCTGCGGAAGGGCCTGGAGCTGTCGCGCAACGCCATGACCGTGCGCCTGGCCCAGGGCGTCGGCATGTCGAAGATCCGCGACATGGCCATCAAGCTGGGCGTGGTGCGCGACATGGAGCCGGTGCTGGCCATGGCGCTGGGCGCCGGCGAGACGACGCCCTTCAAGCTTACGGCGGCTTACGCCTCCTTCGTCAACGGCGGCCGCAAGGTCGAGCCGCACCTGATCGAGTTGGTGCAGGACCGCGAGGGCAAGACCATCTTCCGCGCCGACAAGCGCGACTGCCCACGCTGCGACTCGGGCTTCAACGGCGACGAGAGCCCGCGCATCGCCCCTGGCGGCGCGCAGATGATGGATCCCATCACCGCCTACCAGATCACCTCCATGCTGCAGGGCGTGGTTCAGCGCGGCACGGCCACCTCGGTCGGGGTCCTGGGCCGTCCCGTCGGCGGCAAGACCGGCACCACCAACGAGTACCGCAGCGCCTGGTTCGTGGGCTTCACCCCGCAGATCGTGGCCGGCGTCTTCGTCGGCTTCGACGACAACCGCAGCCTCGGAGAGGGCGAGACTGGCACCGTCGCCGCCGTGCCGATCTTCACCGAGTTCATGATGGAGGCCACCAAGGGCTTGCCCAAGACCGAGTTCAAGGCGCCCAAGAACGCCAAGTTCGTCATGGTCCGCGGCATCCGCGAGGCCTTCAAGCCGGGGACCGAGCCCAAGGTCGCGGTCTCGGCCGGGGCCTTCCGCCCGGCCGACGGGCCACAGCCCTATCAGCAGGTCTGGCCCGACGGTCAGCCGACGGGCGCGCCGGCCCCGCCGGCCCCGCCGAAGAAGCAGGATGACATGAGCGGGTTGTACTAGGGCGGGCAAACCGCTACTGCCCGCCGCTCACCTTTCGAAGGAATTCCCCATGAGAGCGGATGTTGAGGCTGCCAAGGCCGACATCGAGCAGTCGATCGAACTGCTCAGGAGGCGTCTTTGACTGGGAACCTGCGCTTCGAAAACTGCATGAGCTGAATGCCCGGGTCGAGGACCCGAGCCTTTGGGACAATGCCGAGGCCGCCCAAGCCATCACCCGCGAGCGCGCCAAGCTGGCCGCCAGTGTGGAGGCCGTGCAGTCCATTGAACGCGACCTAGTCGACGCCGTCGGCTATGCCGAGATGGCCGACGAGGAGGGCGACGAAGCCTCCCTCGACGAGGCCCGCGCCCAGCTCAAGGGCCTGAAGGACCGCGCCGGCCGCGCCGAGCTGGAGGCTCTGCTTTCGGGCGAGGCCGACAGCAACGACGCCTTCATGGAAATCAATTCCGGGGCCGGCGGCACCGAGTCCAACGACTGGGCCGGCATGCTGCTGCGCATGTACACCCGCTGGGCCACCGCCCACGGCATGACCGTGGATTTCCTGGAAGAGACCTCGGGCGAGCAGGCCGGGATCAAGTCGGTGACCCTGCAGTTCAAGGGCCACAACGCCTATGGCTGGCTGAAGACCGAGGCCGGCGTGCACCGTCTGGTGCGCATCTCGCCCTTCGATTCGGCGGCCAAACGGCACACCAGCTTCGCCTCGGTCTGGGTCTATCCGGTGGTGGACGACACCATCGTCATCGACATCAATCCATCCGACGTGCGCACCGACACCTACCGCGCCTCCGGTTCGGGCGGCCAGCACATCAACAAGACCGATAGCGCGGTTCGCCTGACCCACATCCCCACTGGGGTGGCCGTGGCCTGCCAGGCCGGACGTTCGCAGCACCAGAACCGCGAGGAAGCCTGGAAGATGCTGCGCGCCCGGCTCTACGAGCTGGAGCTGCAGAAGCGCGAGGCCGAGGCCCAGGCGATGCAGGACCAGAAGACCGATATTGGCTGGGGCCACCAGATCCGCTCCTACGTCCTGCAGCCCTATCAGATGGTCAAGGACCTGAGGACCGAGGTGGAGACCTCCGACACCCAAGGGGTGCTGGACGGCGACCTGGACGCCTTCATGGGCGCTTCCCTGGCCCAGCGGGTGGGCATCACCCGCGAGGGGTAAGGATGTGATCAGATGCGAGTGGGCGCGTGACGGGATCGAGGCCCTGCGGACGCAGGTCTCCGTCTTCGTGATTGTCGACGTGCTGTCCTTCTCGACGGCCGTGGACATCGCGGTCGGGCGCGGCGCCTTGATCTACCCGTTCCCGCTCGGCGACCACGAGGCGGCGAAGAGCGCGGCGGCGAAGGTCGGCGCGGTGGCCGGGGCGCCCAAGCGCGCGGCGGGCGGCCAGTTTAGCCTGTCGCCGGCCAGTCTGCGTGCCCTGAATCCCGGTGATCGCCTGCTGCTGCCGTCGCCGAACGGCTCGCGGTTGTCGCTGGCCTGCGGTGAGATCCCGGTCCTCGCCGGCTGCCTGCGCAACGCCCGCGCGGTGGCCGCCAAGGCCCGCGAGCTGGCCGGGCAGGGGGATATCGGCGTGATCCCGGCCGGCGAACGCTCGCCCGGCGACACCCTGCGACCGGCCATCGAGGACCTGATCGGCGCAGGCGCCATTATCGACGCGCTGGACGGTGAGATGACGGCGGAGGCCCGTGTCGCCCGCGACGCTTGGCGCAGCGCCCAGCCCGACCTCGACGCGGTGATCCGCGACTGTCTTTCAGGCCGCGAGCTCATCGCGCGCGGCTTCGAGATCGATGTGGATCTGGCCCTGCAGAGCGAGGCCAGCGCCGTGGCGCCGGTGCTCCGCGACGGGGCCTATCGCGCCTAGAGCATTCCCCGGCTTCGATGAATCGAAAGTGATCGTGGGTGGGATTCCGCGGGGTGGCGGTGTGTGCGCCGATGGTGGCCTGTGATTGGGGAG
>JAYVDG010000262.1:0-6119 GCA_043749525.1 Phenylobacterium sp. | reverse complement strand
TAGCCACGGAGCGGCGCCATGCGTAGAGGCCCCTCCTGGTTCAACCTGATCTCGCTGACCCTCGGGTTCGCCTTCCTCTACCTGCCGATCGTGCTCTTGGTCGTCTGGTCGTTCAACGCCAGCCGGCTGGTGACGGTCTGGGGCGGGTTCTCCACCAAGTGGTATGCGGCGCTACTGAAAGACGATCAGCTGCTGGACGCCATCGGCGTGACGCTCCGGGTCGGCCTCCTCTCGGCCACCATCGCCACCATCCTTGGAACCCTGGCCGCCGTGGCCCTGGTGCGGTCGGGGCGGTTCAAGGGGCGTCTGCTGTTCTCCGGCATGATCTATGCGCCGCTGGTGATGCCCGAGGTGATCCTGGGGTTGTCCTTCCTGCTGCTGTTCGTGGCCTTCGGCCTGCCGCGCGGGTTCTGGACCGTGACCGTCAGCCACGCGACCGTCACCCTCTGCTACGTCACCGTGGTGGTGCAGGCCCGGCTAGTGAGCTTCGACAAGGCGCTGGAGGAGGCTGCCCGGGATCTGGGCTGCACGCCGGTCCAGGCCTTCTTCGCCGTCACCCTGC
Source organism: Phenylobacterium sp. (assembly GCA_043749525.1). Classification (GTDB taxonomy): domain Bacteria; phylum Pseudomonadota; class Alphaproteobacteria; order Caulobacterales; family Caulobacteraceae; genus Phenylobacterium. The sequence goes on along the minus strand of JAYVDG010000262.1, from coordinate 5,557 downwards.
CCAATATCGCGCCCGCCGTGGCCGCGGCCTGGATGCTGGCTTTCACCCTCTCCCTGGACGACCTGGTGATCGCCAGCTTTACCTCAGGCCCAGGCGCCACCACCCTGCCGATGCGGATCTACAGCCAGGTGCGGCTGGGGGTCAGTCCGGAGATCAACGCGGTCTCCACCCTGCTGATCGGCCTGGTGGCCACCGGCGTCATGGGCGCCTACCTCTTCCAGCAGCGGCGCGGCGCCCGCGAGGCCGCGACCTAGATCGGCGCGACGCGGTCGAACCAGGGCTTGGCCTGCTCCAGCTGGCCCGCCAGCCGGAACAGCGTCGCCTCGTCCCCCATGCGGCCGACGAACTGCAGGCCGATGGGCAGGTTACCCTTCGACCAGGCCAGCGGCACGGTCATGGCCGGCTGGCCGGTGTTATTGAAGGCCTGGGTGTTGGGCATGAAGGCGAACAGCCGGTCGCTGAACTGGCGCAGGTCCTCGGTGAGGTGGCCGATGGGGATGGCCGGGCTGCCCAGGGTCGAGAGCAGCACCACGTCATAGATTTCGAACAGGGCGGCCACCGCGCGGCCATAGGCGTGGATGGCGGCCAGGCCCCGGACGTAGCTGGTGCCGCTGACACCGGTTCCCCGGCGGTACATGCCCCATGTCAGCATCTCCACATCGGCCTCGGTGACCGGGCGTCCGCGGCGCTCGGCCTCGGCGTCGAAGGTGGCCGCGACACTGGCGGCGATCACGTCGCCCGCCGCCTGCTGCATGGCGGCCAGGTTCCCGGGCAGGCTCACCTCCTCCACCGTGTGGCCTAGGTTGGCGCAGAGCTTGGCGACGTCCAGAACCGCGGCGACGCATTCGGGATCTAGGGCGGCGGAGGCCAGGGCGGCGGTGGTGAAGCCGATGCGCAGGCTGCCCGGCGTGCGGCCGACCTCCTGGGCGTAGGGCCGCGAGGGGGCGGCCAGGAAATAGGGGTCGCCGACCTGGGGCTGGCAGACGATGTCCAACAGCACGGCTGAGTCGCGGACGGAACGGGTCACCGCATGCTGGATCGAGGCGCCGCCCCAGCCCTCCCCCAGCGGCGCGAAGGAGACCCGGCCGCGCGAGGGCTTCATGCCGAACAGGCCGCAGGCCGAGGCCGGGGTGCGGATCGAGCCGCCGCCGTCGCTGGCGTGGGCCGCCGGCACGATTCCCGCGGCCACGGCAGACGCCGCACCGCCCGAGGAGCCGCCGGGGGTGCGCGAGATGTCCCAGGGATTGCGACAGGGACCGAGGAAGCTGCTCTCGGTGATCGGCATCAGCCCGAACTCCGGGGTGTTGGTCTTGCCGAAGATCACCAGGCCAGCGTCGCGATAAGCCTTGGTGATGGCGCTGTCGGCGGCCGCCACATTGTCCTTCAACAGGGCCGAGCCCGAGGAGGTGACGGTCCCCTCCAGCAGGGCGCCCAGATCCTTCAGCAGGAAGGGCACGCCGGCCAGCGGTCCCGACGCCTTGGCCGCGGCTTCCGTCCGCCCGAAGTCGGTGAGGTCGAGGGTGACGGCGTTGAGGGCCGGATTGACCTGAGCCATCCGCTCGACAGCGGTCTCCAACAGTTCGCCGGCGGAGACCTCGCCCTTGGCCACCAGTCCGGCCAGCGCCACGGCGTCGTGCTGGCGATACTCGTCGAACGTCATGGCCGCTCTCCCTTTGTTTGCGCCAGAGGACCACAGGGCCGCCGGAGGGTGCGACCCAGAAATTCGCGTGTCAGGCATTTTTCTTGGGAACAGATGCCGGGCCCGCGGATTGATAGGGGGCGACGGCAAATCGCCCCCCCGACTTGAGCCGTCGCCCTGGCCCCGGGCTCCCATTCAGGAGCGCCGGGGCTTTCTCTTTTCCCCTGCGACACAACGTCGATTTGCGAAGTCGGCGAGTCTCCGACATAACCCGTGCACGTTTTGGCGACAGGCGCTCTAAGCGGGCGACAGTCGACCTGTCGGGGGACAGGTGAAGGCGCTTCCGGTTCAGCCGGGGGCGCCTTTTCCTTGCCCGCATGGGGGCGCCGTGGCATCCCCTGGCTCACCAGAGGCCGGATTAGCTCAGCTGGTAGAGCAGCGGTTTTGTAAACCGAAGGTCACGGGTTCGAGTCCTGTATCCGGCACCATCCCATTGCGGCTCGGTCGCTTGTCTGCACTCCAAACCGTCGCCCGCTGACCGCGCTCGAATCCGCCGACAGACTTTCGGGCTGGCTGGGCCAGTATGAGGGCCGCACCGTTCCAGAAAAGGCCATGTGTCACGCGCCCAGTCGATGCTAACAAGCCTCCATCTCTCGAGCGGAAAACGTGACGATATCAATTGGTTGATATCGTCACGTTTGCGTCTGGAGGATGAGTGTCGACGGCCTTCGCCGTCCTAGAGTCAGGTGCGTACATGTTCGAGCGTCTCATCGCGTTTCAGGCCAGCCAACGACCCGACGCCATCGCGATTGAAACCGCTATTCAGCAGTTCACCTATTCGGACCTGGCCGTCGATATCGCCCGATGCGCCCACTGGCTGACGAGGCTGGACCTGCCGGTCGGCGCCCGCGCTCTCCTGAATGTGCAGCATCCCTATCTCCACTGGGTGTTGACCTTTGGCCTTGAGGCGGTGGGTGTGGTGACCGCCGCCACCGCCGCCGCCCAGGCCGTCCCGGGCGACTTGACGTTGCTGAAGGCCGAGGTGCTGTTCAGCGGAGAGGTCCCCCTCGCGCCGGTCGGCGTGCCGCATCACGTGATCGACGCGGCCTGGCTGCGCGCCCTTGAAGCCTATCCCCTGACCTATGCCGGCTTCGCCGCCGAGCGCCGCCGGACCCTGGACGACCCCTGCCGGATCGTCGTGACCTCAGGGACGACCGGCACCCGGAAGAAGATTCTACTGACCCGCGGCATGATCGACCGTCGGACCACCAATAGCCTGCTCAGCAAGGTGTTTACGAAGCCCAACCTGCGTGCGATCTCCAATATCGGCGTCGGCTCGATCGGCGGCTTCATGCTGGCCCTCGCCTGCTGGGGGCTTGGCGGCACGCTCTGCCATCATGACGACTCGATCAGCTGGGCCGAGAGCCTCACCCGGCTGAAGATCGATGTTTTCCTGTTGGCGCCATATCACTTGCAGCAGTTGCTGCGCGCCCTGCCTGACGACTTCGCGCCACACCCCGACCTCACGCTCTGCATCGGTGGCGGATCGCTTTCCAAGCCCCTGGCGGCCGACGCTCGCCAGCGCCTCAGTCGCAATATCCTGGTGAGCTATGGCGCCACCGAAACCGGCAGCGTGGCGCTTGGCCACCTCGAACTGATGGCCGGCGGCGAGGAAGCCGCGGGGTTCGTGTTTCCCTGGGCCGATGTGGAGGTGCTCAGCCCAGAGGGCAAGGTCCTGCCGCCGGGTCAGATCGGGGAAATCCGTATCCGCGGCGACGAACTGGTGGACGGCTACCTCGACAACCCCGAGGGGTCGGAGGCGCGGTTTCGCGATGGATGGTTCTGGCCTGGCGACCTTGGCGCCGTCAGCGCCGCCGGGGTGCTCCAGGTGATGGGACGAACCGACGATCTGATGAACATCGGCGGCAGCAAGTTCCTCGCCGGTCGCCTTGAGGCCCTGGTTCTGCGGGTGGAGGGCGTGCTCGACGCGGCGGCCTTCGTCGCCCCGGATGAACAACAGCTCGACGCGCCCTACGTGGCCTATGTGGCCAATGACGACCTGGATTTGACCCCGCTGAGAATGATCTTCACCCAGTCTCTTGGTCGGGAAGCGCGTCTGCTGCGGGTCTCGGAAATCCCGCGCAACGCCATGGGCAAGATCCGACGCGATGTGCTGCGAGGCCAACTGGCGGAATCGAAAGCCGCCTGACGCCAAGATGAGGATAAACAGGGACCGCCTCGGGCGCCCTAGGGCCGCTTCTTTCCGCTTCGGAAGATCGCCACCAGGCGCTCCCCGTCCCAGATCTCGATGTCGTGGCCGTCGTCGTGGTGGGCGACCTGGGCCATCACCTCTTCGTCGCTCTCCCCATCGATCGCCAGGCGGTGCAGCACGGCTCCGCGCGGATCGGTGAAGCTTAGAAAAATTTAGCATCCTTGGCCTATGACTCCCGACCATGTCTGAAGCTCAGTGGCTTGATCGTCGTGTTGAACCCCGCGCCCCCACCAGCGATCGGGTGCGCGTCTACTATGGCCCGGCCTTGGGGTCCTGGTGGGACGCGACCATGCGCGACGTCAGCGTCAGCGGCCTAAAGCTGGAGATTCCGGCGCTGGTTCCCCTACCAAAGGCGCTGACCGTGGTGCACGTGCCGGACGGCGAGGTGTTCATCGTGCGGGCCAAGTGGCGCAACCACGACATGATCGGCTGCAAGATCCACCAGCGGCACAATCTTGAGACCGAGACCGATCCGGCCTTCGACGCCCTGAAGGTCAGCTGGCGTTCATTGAAGGCCTAGTGTCGGCTTCCCGCCAGAACTCATGAGTCGGGTACATGACTTCGCAGGTATAGATCGCGAACCGGCGTTTTTCTGCCGGTGACGGGCGCAATATATGCTAGGTGTAGGCGTTGGGGACGCCAAAAACCAGTATGCTCGACTATCGGATATATTTCCTGGGCGCCAATGGCCGCATCAGCCGCGCGGTGGCGTTCGAGTGCGAAGACGACGACGCGGCGATCAAGATCGCCCGCGAGCACCACCACGAGCACGCCATGGAACTGTGGCAACAGGCCCGCATGGTCCAGCGCTTCGAGCCCAGCGCGCCGGAATACTGACCTCCAGCCTCAGAAATACCGGGGGATCGGGCTCACTTGCGGGGTCATGTCGTCGGTGAGGTCGAGAAAGATTTCGTCGACATAGCACCAACCCCAGCCCTCGGGCGGGTCGTAGCCATCGATGATCGGGTGCTTGGTCGCATGGAAGTGGGCCGTGGCGTGCTTGTGGGGCGACTGGTGGCAGCAGCCGACGTGGCCGCAGGTGCGGCACAGGCGCAGATGCACCCACTCCGAGCCCATCTTCAGACACTCCTCGCAGCCCTTGGCGCTGGGGGTCACGGTGTGAATGTCGTCGCCGTGGGTGCAGACGTCAGGCATGGGTGGGCTCCGGGACAGGAACAGGCACAGTGTCGGCGAGATAGGCATGCAGGGCGGCCACCACCTGGGCGCCCTCCGCCACCCCGGCGGCGACCCGCTTCACCGAGCCCGCCCGCACGTCGCCAATGGCGAAGACACCGGGGCGGCTGGTCTGCATGGGGCGCGACGCCGCGCCGTCCAGATCCTGGCCGGTAGGGATGAAACCCTTGCTGTCCACGGTCACGCCGGACCCCGCCAGCCAGTCGGTGTTTGGATCGGCGCCTATGAACAGGAAGAGGTGGCCGATAGGCCTGACGGTCTGCGCGCCGCTGCGGACATCGCGCCAGGTCACCGACCGCAGGACCCCGTCCTCGCCCTCCAGAGCACTGATCTCCGCCGGGGTCACCACCTCGACATTGGGCTGGCGCGGATGCGGTCGATCAAGTAGCGCGACATGGTCGCCTCCAGCGGCCGTCGGGTCAGCAGCCAGACCTTTTTCACCTGACCGGCCA
>JAYVDG010000261.1:0-2135 GCA_043749525.1 Phenylobacterium sp. | reverse complement strand
TTCCTGGGCTTCTTCCAGGGTGAGGTTGAGCGGCGGCAGCAGACGCACGCAGTTGTCGCCGCCGCCGGCGATCAGCATGTGCTGATCCCGCGCATGCTGCATGAACTCGCGGTTCGGGGTCTTCAGCTTGATGCCGATCAGCAGGCCCTTGCCGCGGATATCCTCCACCACGTCGGGGAAGCGCTCCTGCAGGCCCGAGAGCTGCTGCACGAAATAGCCGGCGACCTCGCGGACGTGGGCCAGAAGCTCGGGGCTGTTGAGCTCTTCCATGGCCGCCAGGCCCACGGCCATGGCCAGGGGGTTGCCGCCGTAGGTGGAGCCGTGGCTGCCGACGGTCATGCCGCGGCCGGCCTCCGCGGTGGCCAGGCAGGCGCCGACCGGGAAGCCGCCGCCCAGGGCCTTGGCGATGGCCATGATGTCGGGGGCGGCGTCGGCGGCCCATTCGTGGGCGAACAGCTTGCCGGTGCGGCCCAGGCCGCACTGGATCTCGTCATAGATCAGCAGGATGCCGTGCTCGTCGCACAGCTGGCGCAGGCCGCGCATGCAGACCTCCGGCAGGGCGCGGGCGCCGCCTTCCCCCTGCACGGGCTCGATGAGGATGGCCGCCGTGGTGGGGCCGATGGCCGCCTTCAGCGCGTCGTGGTCGCCGTAGGGCAGGTGGACGAAGCCCGGCATCGGCGGACCGAATCCCTCGAGATAGCTGGCGTTGCCCGAGGCGTTGACGGCCGCCAGGGTCCGGCCGTGGAAGGAGCCGTCGAAGCCGATGATGTCGATGCGTTCCGGATGACCCTTGGCCCAGTGGTACTTGCGCGCGGTCTTGATGGCGCACTCGATGGCCTCGGCGCCGGAGTTGGTGAAGAAAACCTCGTCGGCGAAGGTGGCGTCGGTCAGCACCTTGGCGAGCTTTTCCTGGCCCGGGATCGTGAAGATGTTGGACACGTGCCACAGCTTTTCGGCCTGGTCCTTCACCGCCTGCACCAGCTTGGGATTGGCGTGGCCGAGCGCGTTGACGGCGATGCCCGCCATGCAGTCGAGATAGGCCTCCCCATCGGTGGTGAAAAGTCGCGCGCCCTCGCCTCGCTCGAACGCCAGCGGGGTGCGGTTGTACACGCCCATGATGTGATCGCTGGGGACGGGCGCGGCTTGCGTCGCGGTCTTTTCAGTCACTGGGGATACCTCCCAAAAGAGAAGCGTCCCCGGCGCTGGGCGGCGGGGACAGGAAGGCTCGACGTTTTCGTCCTCGAACCCTGGTCTGTCAATATTGTTGGCGGGCGACGGGGATGTGACGGAGCTTAGCGTGGCCCGATTTCCACACACGCCTCACACCTCCCGGCCCACCTCGCAGAGCAGGTCGTGCATCCAGGCGATGGCGGGGTCGGCGAGACGGTCGCGCAGGGTGAGCAGGGAGAGCTCGATGGGCGGGGCCAGATAAGGCGGCTCCACCAGCTGGATGAAGCCACGCTGGGCCGAGAGCATGGCCAGCCGGCGCGGGATCAGGGCGGCCATGTCGGAGCGGGCGACGATGCCCAGGGCCGAATAGGTGTCGGGCACCACAACGCCGACGCGGCGCGTGCGGCCGGCGTCCTTCAGCGCCGCGTCGAAGGCGCCGAGGTCCTCCCAGCTGGCATGCATCAGCAGGCCGGTGTTGGCCCGCTGCATATCGGTGAGCTGGGGCTGCTTGGCGATCACCACGTGTTGCAGGGACAGCAGTTCGTCCAGGCCGATAGGGGCGCTTGAGAGCGGGCTCTGGGCGCGCACCGTCCAGACCAGACTGTCGGTCAGCAGGGGTGAGACCGAGAGGCGCGAGGGGCCGGCCACCACCGCGCCCACCACGAAGTCTGCGCGCCGGGCGTCCAGTTGCTCCAGCACGTCGACGGCGGCGTCGGCCACCACCAGCTCGACGTTCGGCGCCTCGTCGGCCAGGCGCGAGACCAGGGGTGGGATCAGCACGGCGCAGGCATAGGAGCCGGCCACCACCGTGAACCGCCGCTCGGTGGTCGTGGCGTCGAAGTCGCGGGGCGCGAAGGCGGCCTGGAGCTGGGAGAGGGCGGCGTGGACCTGGGGGCCCAGCTCCTGCGCGCGGGCGGTCGGCGTCATGCCAGTGGGACCGCGCACGAACAGCTCGTCGTCCAAGG
>JAYVDG010000260.1:0-2141 GCA_043749525.1 Phenylobacterium sp. | reverse complement strand
GCGGCGTCAGCGCGTTTGCGGAAGTCCATCAGGTTCAGGCCCATGGCGGCCTGGCTGCCTTCGTCGGGGCCGATCAGCACCACCTTGGCGCCGTCCTTGCGCAGGACGTCGAGTTCCTTCTCCACTCGGGCCGCCATAGCCACCGCCGCCGCGCCGGCGGTGGCGCCGCCGCGCACCTGGACCACGACGACGAGGTCATGGCCCACGGCCTGGTCGGCGTTGATGGTGGAGCGCATGCCGCCGTCGATATAGCGGCGGCCGTGGAGGGTGACCGGCGGATAGATGCCCGGCACGCTGCAGGACGAGGCCACCGCGCGGGTGACCCCGACGCCGGACTCTTTCGTCCACAGCTTGAATTCCCCGGTCAGCGCGTCCACCGCCGAACAGGCGAAGCCGCGCTCGGGCCAGGTGTCGTCGGGCAAGCCCGCGAAGGCGTGACCGAAGCTCTGGATGAAGGTCGCCTCGTCCGGCGTCTGGGCCGCCAGCGCGAAGGCGCCGATCTCGGCCCGGACCTCCTGCGGATCGCGAACCCCGGCCTGGGCCTCGGCCATCATCTTCACCAGCACCGAGAGGTCGGCGAGCGGCGCGCTCGACGCCGGCTTGGCCTGCCCCTCGGGACGCGGCGGTGGCGGCGGTTCGGCCAGAATCGGATCGGCCAAGGTCGCGGACTCCGCTCCCAGCGCCCGGCGCGCGCCGACGAAGGACCCCGCCGAGGTGCCCATGATGAAGTCGGCTTTTCCGAGATCGACCCCGCCTTGGGCCAAGCCCGCGATCAGTCCGGATTCCCAGGCGATGCCCACCGGCCCGCCGCCCCCAAGCACCAAGGCCCGCGTGGTCATGATTGTCCCTTCCCTAAACACTTCGTTGGAAAGGAGCGTCGGCGAGCGCCGCGGATATGTCCATCAAAAGGACGACAGGCGTGGCCGCCGGGGGGTGGCCACGCCTGTCTGGAGATCCGGCCGGTAACTCCCCCAAGCCCAGCCGTTCCGCCCACCCCAAAGGAAAGACGACGGGCCATCTCCAGGCCCTTTCCGTGCGCGAGAACCGACGTCCTAGCGAAGCTTGGTCATGGTGTCGTAGGCCACCTGGGCGCCGATCAGCTGCGGGGTCTGACGGCTGGGGCCGGTACGCTTCTCGAAGCCCGCGCCGTTCACCGCCACCCATTTGGCCTCGCCCTTCGGCGGATTTCCTGTGGTGGTGAACTGGGCCCGCACCGTCGAGGTCGGCAGGTGCGTGACCTTGACCGTGAAAGTGACGCCGGTGGGCGACGAGCCGTCATCGTCGGGCAGGATTTCGATCAGGTACTGGATACCCTGGCCCATAGCCAAGGTCTCCAGGTACTGGATGTCCATCCGGTCCTCGCGGCTCTGCTTGGCCGAGACCTTGCGGATCACCACCTCGCGGTCGACGATCCGGGCGCCCGCCGACAGGAAGGTGTTGAGGATCGAGCTCTCCACCCCGCGCGAGAAGTTGTTGCTGCGGAAGCCATAGCTCCCGTCCGTCATCCGCTCCTGGTACTGGCGGCTCTCGCTGGCCGAGGCGGCCATGCCGGTCGACGCGCTGGCCGCCCAGTTACGGCCCCGCACCGCGGCGCCTTCGCCCATGGCGACCGCCGCCGAACTGGTGGTCTGGACGCTGTCGTATTGGCTGGTGGCGTCCTCGATCAGCTGGCGGTTCCAGAACAGCAACATGGTGGGCCGCCCGGCGCCGGCGTACCAGCGCGCGAAGCTTGACGATGACGCGTAGTTGCCGGCGTCCGGATTGGCGCTCGGGGCCGGCGCATTCACGTCGGGCATGCCCTCGCGATAGGTCACCGCCGGCGCCTGGGGCCGGTACTGCGGCTGGGCCATGGCCGGGCCGGCGACCAGGAGGGCCGCTAGCGCCACGAGCTTCATACGGTTGGGCATCGAACCCTCCTGATCTTGAGACGGAGCTTAGTCGGCGCCGCGGATTTCGACGTAGTACTGGGCCGAGTTCAGGCGGGCCGAGTTCTGCTCGAAGGTCACCATGGCGTTGGGCTGGACGAAGAGGCTGGTCCAGGCCTGGGCGCCGTCGGTGGGCACGCCGTTCTGATCGTACCAGCTGGCGCGGACCTGCAGCGGCAGGGCGACATTGGTCTTGTTGCGGATCTGGACGGTGAT
>JAYVDG010000259.1:0-2141 GCA_043749525.1 Phenylobacterium sp. | reverse complement strand
ATCGAAGTCGGGCCAGGGGGCGGAAACCACCATCCCCTCCCCGCCGATGCGCGCCCAGGCCTCCTCCGCCAGGTGGGGGGTGAAGGGCGAGACGAGGCGGGCGAAGGCCGACAGGGCCTCGGCCCGCGCCGCCAGCAGGGCGGGTGTCGCGCCCTCCGCCGGGGCGGCCTTCAGGCTGTTCAGGAACTCGTACAGGCGGGCGATGCCGGAATTGAACCGGAAGCCCTCCACGGCCTCGGTGACCGCCTTGACGGTGCGGTGGGTCGCGACCCGCAGGGCCGCGGCCTTGGAGTCCGAGGCGATGTCGGCCGGTTCAATTTTCTCCGGCTGAGCGTCGAACTCGGCCCAGACCCGGTTGACGAAGCGCCAGGCCCCCTCGACCCCGGAGGTGGACCAGATGGAATCCCGCTCGGGCGGGCTGTCGGACAGCACGAACAGGCGGGCGGCATCGACGCCGTAGACCTCGAAGATGTCGCCCGGCGCCACGGTGTTGCGCTTGGACTTCGACATCTTCTCGATGTCGCCGATGATCACCGGCTGACCGTCGGAGACGCGGACGGCGCGGCGGGTGTTTCCCTCCGCCGTGATCTCCAGCTCCTTGGGCTCGACCCAGTCACCGTTCTGCAGCCGGTAGGTCTCATGGGTCACCATGCCTTGGGTGAACAGGCCGGCGAACGGCTCGCGGGCCTCCAGCATGCCGGCGTCGGCCAGGGCGCGGTTGACGAAGCGGGCATAGAGCAGATGCAGAACCGCGTGCTCGATGCCGCCCACATACTGGTCCACCGGCATCCAGTAGTCGGCGGCGGCCTTGTCGATGGGGTCGGCGGCGGTGGGATCGGTGAACCGGGCGAAGTAACAGGACGAGTCCACGAAGGTGTCCAGGGTGTCGGTCTCCCGCGTCGCCGGACCGCCGCAATCAGGGCAGGTCGTCGTCTTCCAGGTCGGGTGACGCGCCAGGGCGTTGCCGGGCTTGGAGAAGTCCAGGTCCTCGGGCAGGGCCACGGGCAGCTGGCTCTTCGGCACGGCCACCACGCCGCATTTGTCGCAATGGACCACCGGCACCGGGCAGCCCCAGCCGCGCTGGCGGGCCACGCCCCAGTCGCGCAGACGGAAGACGGTGGCGCCCTGACCCAGGCCCAGGGCTTCGATCCTGGCGATGGCGGCGGCCTTGGCGGGCTCGATCTCCAGCCCATCCAGGTCGGCGGACCGGAAGAGGGTCCCGGGGCCGGTATAGGCCTCGGTTCCCACGTCATAGGTGGCGGGGTCCTCACCGGGGGGCAGGACCACCGGCTTGACGGGCAGGCCGTACTTGCGGGCGAAGTCTAGATCGCGCTGGTCATGGGCCGGGCAGGCGAAGATCGCGCCCGTGCCGTAGTCCATCAGGATGAAGTTGGCGATCCAGACCGGCAGCCGCCAACTGGGATCGAAGGGGTGGGCCACGGTCAGGCCGGTGTCGAAGCCGATCTTCTCGGCGGTCTCGATCTCGGCCTCCGAGGCGCCGCCCTTGCGGCAGGCCTCGATGAAGGCGGCGGCCTTGGGGTCGCTCGCCGCGATCTGCTGGGCCAGGGGGTGATCGGGGGCCACGCCCACGAAGCTCGCTCCGTACAGGGTGTCGGGGCGGGTGGTGTAGACCTCCAGGCCGGCGTCGAAGCCGTCCGGGACGGCGTCGGCCCATTTGAAGCTAAACTTCAGGCCTTTCGAGCGCCCGATCCAGTTCTCCTGCATCAGGCGGACCTTGTCGGGCCAGCGATCCAGGGTCTTCAGGCCCTCCAGCAGGGCTTCGGCATAGTCAGTGATGCGCATGAACCACTGGTTCAGCTTGCGCTTCTCCACCACCGCGCCCGAACGCCAGCCGCGGCCGTCCACCACCTGCTCGTTGGCCAGGACGGTCTGGTCCACCGGGTCCCAGTTCACCACGCCCTCGCGGCGATAGACCATGCCGCGGGCCATCAGGTCGATGAACCAGGCCTGCTGCTGGCCGTAATAGGCCGGGTCGCAGGTGGCGAATTCGCGGGACCAGTCGATGGACAGGCCTAGCTGCTTCAGCTCAGCCCGCATCTTGTCGATATTGGCGTAGGTCCAGGCGCGGGGATCGACGCCGCGCTCCATGGCCGCGTTCTCGGCGGGCAGGCCGAAACCGT
>JAYVDG010000258.1:0-2144 GCA_043749525.1 Phenylobacterium sp. | reverse complement strand
CTGGACCAAGCCCGAGTTGATGCAGCTATGGTGGGCGCCCAAGTTGTCGGGCGTGCCGCTGCGGTCCTGCGAAATGGATGTCCGCGTCGGGGGCCAATACCGCCTCGAGTTCGGCCAGGATGCCTCCAGCGCCTTCGCCTTCTTCGGCAAGTACATCGAGGTGATCCCGTCGTCGCGCCTCGTCTGGACCAATGACGAAAGTGAGGACGCCGCGGTCACCACGGAGACGTTCGAGGACCAAGGCGGCCAGACGCTGCTGGTCCTGTCCGAGCTCTATCCCTCGAAAGAAGCCCTCGACGACGCCTTCATCGGGATGGAAGGCGGAGCGCCCGAGCAGTTCGAACAGCTGGACGAACTGCTGGTCACCCTGGGCGCGAACGCCTGAGGCCGCCGCCGCCCGTCACTCCCACTCGATGGTGCCGGGCGGCTTGGACGTCACGTCGTAGACCACGCGGTTGACGCCCCGGACCTCGTTGATGATCCGGGTGGCGCAGCGGCCCAGGACCTCCCAGGGGAATTCGAAGAAGTCGGCGGTCATGCCGTCGGTGGAGGTCACGGCGCGCAGGGCGAGCACGTCCTCGTAGGTACGGGCGTCGCCCATGACACCCACCGTCTTGACGGGCAGCAGCACGGCGAAGGCCTGCCAGATCTTGTCGTAGAGACCGGCCTTGCGGATCTCGTCGAGGTAGATGGCGTCGGCCTGCTGCAGGACGGCAACCTTCTCGCGGGTGATCTCGCCGGGAATGCGGATGGCCAGGCCCGGGCCCGGGAACGGGTGACGGCCGACGAAGGCGGGCGCCAGGCCCAGCTCGACGCCGAGCGCGCGGACCTCGTCCTTGAAGAGCTCGCGCAGGGGTTCCACCAGCTTGAGCTTCATGTAGTCGGGCAGGCCGCCGACATTGTGGTGGCTCTTGATCACAGCCGACGGACCGCCGCTGGTGGAGACGCTCTCAATCACGTCGGGATAGAGGGTGCCCTGCGCGAGGAATGCCGCGCCCTCGATCTTGGCGCTCTCCTTGTCGAACACCTCGATGAACAGGCGCCCGATGGTCTTGCGCTTGGTTTCGGGATCGCTGACGCCGGCCAGCTCGCCGAGGAACAGGTCGCAGGCGTCCACGTGGATCAGCGGGATGTTGTAGTGGTCGCGGAACAGGGTGACGACCTGCTCGGCCTCGTTGTGGCGCAACAGGCCGGTGTCGACGAAGACGCAGGTCAGCTGGTCGCCGATCGCCTCGTGGATCAGCACCGCGGCCACCGATGAATCCACCCCGCCGGAAAGGCCGCAGATCACCTTGCCGTCGCCGACCTGGTCGCGAATCTTCTGGACCATCTCCTGGCGGAACGAGGCCATGGTCCAGTCGCCGGTGAGCCCCGCGATGCCGTGGGTGAAGTTCCTCAGCATCTGAGCGCCGCGCGGGGTGTGGGCCACCTCCGGGTGGAACTGGATGCCGTAGAAACGGCGCGCTTCGTCGGCGATCACCGCATAGGGCGAGCCCGGCGAAGAGGCGACGACTTCAAAACCAGCCGGAATGGCGGTGATCTTGTCGCCGTGGCTCATCCAGACGGTCTCGAGGTCGCCGACGTTTCCGAGGCCGGCCAGCAGGGGCGAGGCCTTCTCTATTCTGATCTCGGCCCGGCCGAACTCGCGGTGATGGCCGCCCTCGACCTTGCCGCCCAGCTCGGCGCACATGGTCATCTCGCCGTAGCAGATGCCCAGGACTGGGACGCCCAGCTCGAAGATCCTCCGGGTGACGGCGGGGCTCTCGCTCTCGTGGACGCTGGCCGGGCCGCCCGACAGGATCACCGCATTGGGGGCGAAGTCGGCCAGCATGGCCTCGACCTTGTCGTAGGGATGGATCTCGCAGAAGACGCCGCTCTCGCGCAGGCGGCGCGCGATCAGCTGGGTCACCTGGCTGCCGAAATCGACGATCAGGACGCGTTCGTGGGTGGGCTCGGAGGTCATGGGGCTTTGTCGGCGAGAGGTTGGATTCGCTCCAGCACCGCGACGAAGAAGCCGTCGGTGGCGGCGGTGGCGGGGGTGAGGCGGAGATAACCTTCCGGGGTCAGGCGGGCTGTCAGGTGTTCGTCGGCGGTGGCGGGCTTCACGGCGAAACCCTCGGTGCGGACCAGGAAGGCTGAGACCC
>JAYVDG010000257.1:0-6148 GCA_043749525.1 Phenylobacterium sp. | reverse complement strand
GGTCGATCCCATCCTGTTGGCCCAGCTGGCGGACGAACATGCGGGCGACGTCGTCGCGCGGCTCAACGGGCTGGACCTCGACCAGGTCGCGGGCCTGCTCGCCCACCTGCCGCTCGACCTGGCCATCGAAGTGTTCGACCGACCGGAGCTGGCCCGCGCCGGCGACCTGATCGCCGACCTCCCCGACGCCCTGGCCGGACGCATCCTGAAAGGGATGTCCGCCGACCGCGCCGCCGACACCCTGCGTCAGCTCGAGGGCGAGGACCGGACGCGGCTGCTGGCGCGGCTGGACTTCGAGACCGCCACCGCCCTGAAGCTGCTGCTGACCTATCCCGCGGGCACGGCGGGCGGGATCATGACGACGGAGTTCGTCAGCGTGCCGGCCACCGCCACCGTCGCCCAGACCCTGCAGCATATCCGCGAGGTCGAGCGCACCCGGGAGACGGTCTACGCCATCTACGTACTGGACCCACGCACCCGACAACTGACCCGCACCGTCTCCCTACGCCAGCTGATCATGGGCGCCCCCGACCAGCCGATCCTGGAGATCGCGCCAGATCGCGAACCGATCTTCGTGACCGGTGACACCGATCGCGAAGAGGTGGCCCGCCTGATCTCGGTCCACGACCTGCTGGCCGTCCCGGTGCTGAACGCGCGCCGCCAGGTGCTGGGCATCGTCACCGTCGATGACGTGATCGACGCCATCATGGCCGAGAGCACCGAGGACGTGCAGAAGTTCGGCGGCGTCGAGGGGCTGGTGGAGCCCTACATGCAGATCAGCTTTGGCCAGATGATCCGCAAGCGCGCCGGCTGGCTCTGCGCCCTGTTCCTCAGCGAGATGCTGACCGCCAGCGCCATGCAGCACTTCGAGGACGAGCTGCAGCGGGCCGTCGTCCTGACCCTGTTCATTCCGCTGATCATGAGTTCGGGCGGCAATTCCGGGTCCCAGGCCACGTCGCTGCTGATCCGCGCCCTGGCCCTGGGTCAGATCTGGCTGCGGGACTGGTGGCGGGTGGCGGTGCGGGAGATCCCGACTGGCTTGACCCTGGGCGCCATTCTCGGGGTCATCGGGATGGTGCGGATCGGGGTCTGGCAGACCCTGGGCATCTACGACTACGGGGTCCATTGGCGGCTGGTGGCGCTCACCGTCGGCGTCGGCCTGGTTGGGATCGTCACCTTCGGCTCTCTCGCAGGATCGATGCTGCCCTTCATCCTCAAGCGCCTGGGGTTCGACCCCGCCAGCGCCTCAGCGCCCTTCGTCGCCACCCTGGTGGATGTGACCGGGCTGGTGATCTATTTCAGCGTCGCCCTGGTCATCCTGCGGGGGACGTTGCTGTAAGCCCGGCATAGGCGATCTCGACGGCGTCGCGCCAGTTGGAGTTCGCCGCCAGGGCGGGCGGGAAGATGGTGGCCAGGGCCAGGAAGTCGCCGACGCCCTTCCGGGCCGTGAACTGCGCCGCCAAAGGATCAACGATCTCCTGGCCGTCGCGGCTTTCAATGAACTTCATCCAGGCCGCGACCGGGACCGCCAAGCGCTCCACGGACCGTCCCGCCGCCAGGGCGTCGGCGGTGGTCTCCAGGATGCGGAAGGGCAGCTTCTGCGAGCCGTCCCAGGCGATCTGCGACAGCCTGTGGACGATGGCCGGGTTGCGGAAGCGGGCCAGGATGGCGGCGATATAGGCGGGCACGTCGAGGTCAGGCGTCGGCCCGAGGGTCGGCGCGATATCCTGGCTCATCATGGCCTCGACGAAGGCGGCCAAGTCCGGATCGGCCATGGCCTGGGCCACCGTCTCGTGGCCCTTCAGCAGGCCGGCATAGGCCAGGGTCGAGTGGGCGCCGTTCAGCAGCCGCAGCTTGGCGCGCTCGAAGGCGGCGACGTCGGCGGTCAGGGTGACACCCGCAGCCGCGAAGGCGGGCGACAGGTCGCCGAGCCGATCCTCCACCACCCACTGGATGAACCCCTCCCGCTGCACCGGCCAGGCGTCGGTCAAGCCCGTGGCGGCCTCGACCTGAGCCCGCAGGAGGTCGTCGGTGGCCGGGGTGATGGAGTCCACCATGCTGCTGGGGAACACCGCCTCGGCCTTGATCCAGTCAGCTAGGGCTTCGTCGCCCAGCGCCCGGGCGAAGGCCGCGACCGCCCGGCCCAGCTTGCCGCCGTTGTCGGAGAGGTTGTCGCAGGACAGGGTCACGAAGGGCGCGAGACCCGCGGCGCGCCGTCGCGCCAGACCCTGAACCAGCCAGCCGATCAGGCTCACCGGAACCGCTGGCCGGGCCAGGTCGTGGGTGATGTCGGGGTGGGTCAGGTCCAGGTCGCCGGAGGGCGTCAGGCAATAGCCTTTCTCCGTCACCGTGGCGGTCACCAGCCGGGCCGTCATCAGGTGGGCGAAGACCGCCTCAGGTGTCTCCGGCGCGGTCAGGACCGCCTTGAGGGACCCGATGACCCGGTAGGTGGGCTGGGCCTCGCGGGTCGCCAGCACGTAGAGGCCGTCCTGCGGCG
Organism: Phenylobacterium sp.; assembly: GCA_043749525.1. GTDB lineage: Bacteria > Pseudomonadota > Alphaproteobacteria > Caulobacterales > Caulobacteraceae > Phenylobacterium. The sequence continues at coordinate 3,651 of JAYVDG010000257.1, read as the reverse complement.
CAAGGGCCGCGCGCACCCCGCCGCTGCGCAGGGCGACGGCCGCCACGGCGAGGTCGTGGCCGGCGCTGAGCATCTCGTCGAAGTACCTGGCCTGGTGGGCCCGGTGGAAGGCGCCGGGGCCGAAGTGGACGACGCCGATCTTCGCCGCCGCACGGTCGTAGCGCGGGACTTCAACCCCTTGAGCCAGCTGGGAAAGCGTCGCGTCGCTCAGCCTCAAAGGGTGACTCCACGCTTCCACAGCGCGATCTCCCGCTCGCCGTTCTCTTCGGCCCGCGTGGGGCGGCCCGAGGCGGTGGCCAGGATCGTGGCCATCAGGGCGTCGGCGGCGGCAGCCATGTCCAGGCCCGTGGCCACGGGGCCGGCGTCGAAGTCGATCCAGCGCGGCTTGCGCTGGGCCAGGCTGGAGTTGGTGGCGATCTTCAGGGTCGGCGCGGGGAAGCCCAGCGGCGTGCCGCGACCGGTGGTGAACAGGATCACCGTCGCGCCCGCCGCCGTCAGGGCCGTCGACGACACCGCATCATTGCCCGGCGCCTCCAGCAGGACGACGCCCGGCCGGTCGGTGCGCTCGCCGTAGCGCAGCACCTGGGTGACCTGGCCACGACCGGCCTTCTGCACCGCGCCCAGGGACTTCTCCTCCAGGGTGGTGACGCCGCCGGCGAGGTTGCCGGGGGAGGGGTTCTCGCTGATCGGCTCGCCGTGCTCAAGGAAGTAGGTCTTGAAATCATTGACGACTTCGACGACGCCGTCGAACACGGACTGGTCGGCGGCGCGCGCCATCAGCAGCCGCTCGGCGCCGAAAATCTCCGGGATCTCGGTGAGAATCGCCGTGCCGCCGGCGCCCGTCACCTTGTCGGCGATCCGCCCCACCAGGGGGTTGGCGGTCAGGCCCGACAGGCCGTCCGAGCCGCCGCACTTCAGGCCGATCACCAAGTCCGACGCGGGGCAGGGGACCCGCACGTCGCGCTCGGCCATCGCCACCAGGGCCTCGACGCAGGCGATCCCCTCTTCGATCTCGTCCTCCGACAGCTGGGCGGAGAAGGCCCGCAGCCGGGCCGGATCGACGCCGTCGAGGCTCTCCAGCAGCGGTCCCAACTGGTTGCTTTCACAGCCCAATCCGACGATCAGCACCCCGCCCGCATTGGGGTGGCTGGCCAGGGCCGCGATCATCGTGCGGGTCGCCGCCAGATCGTCCCCCAGCTGCGAGCAGCCGAAGGGATGGGTCAGGGCATGGACCCCGTCCACCCGGCCGGCGAACCGGGCCCCCGCCGCCGCGGCGATGCGCTGAGCCGTGCGGGCCACGCAGCCGACGGTGCAGAGGATCCAGATCTCGTTGCGGGTCCCGACCCGTCCATCGGCCCGCCGGTAGCCGTTGAAGGTCAGCTCTTCGGCCAACATGTCGGCCGCCACGGAGGGAAGATAACGGTAGTCCTCGATGCCCGACAGCGAGGTGGCGAGGTTGTGGCTGTGCACGTGATCGCCGGGTTCGATGTCCACCCGCGCATGGCCGATGGGCCAGCCGTACTTCAGCACCGGCGCGCCCTTCAACACCTTGCGCAGCGCCAGTTTGTGGCCCGCGGGGATGTCGGCGTTCACCGGCCAACCATCGACAACACTTGACCGTTGAAGTCCCACCAGGGCGGTGGCCACGTCGTCCCGCGGATCGATGCGCAACAGGCTGCTCATGGCCCCCATGATACCGGTGTCATCGCGCCCGCGATAGACCACTTGGCCCACCCCCGAGGCGCAGGCTAAGACAGGAGGACAAAAGAGGACATTTCCCCCGTGGCGACACGCGACCCAGGCGCCGACAAGATCAAGCGTCACACCATCAACGACGTCGCCCGCCTGGCCGGGGTGTCGAAGAAGACCGTCAGCCGGGTCATCAACGAAAGCCCCTTCGTCAAGGAGGAGACCCGCAAGGCGGTCCTGGAGATCATGCGCGAGACGGGCTACGTCCCCGACCCGCAGGCCCGCGGCCTGGCCTTCCGCCGCTCCTTCCTGGTGGGGCTGATCTACGACAACCCCAACCCCCAGCACACCATCAGCCACCAGCAGGGCCTGCTGGACGCCATGGCCGGCTCCGGCTTCGAGCTGGTGGTCCGCCCGGTGGACCGCAATTCGCCGCGCCTGCTCGACGACATGCGCGACTTCGTGGAGCGCCAGAAACTGTTCGCCGTGGTCCTGCCCTCGCCGGTCTCGGAGGACGAGAAGCTGGCCGCCTTGCTGCGTGAGCTGGACGTCCCCTATGTGCGGATCGGCTCGGTGGCGCTGGACGAGCCCGACCGCATGCTGGTCAGCCACGATGGCCGCGGCGCCGCCCAGGCCGCCCGCCACCTGGCCGACCTCGGCCACACCCGAATCGCGCTGATCTCCGGCCCCCCCACCTTCCGCTCGTCTATCGAGAGAAAGAGGGGGTTCGAGGAAGGTTTGGCCGAGGCCGGCCTGACCCTCTCGCCCGACCTCGCCAAGATCGGCGCCTATACCTATGAGAGCGGCGTCAACGCCGCCCAGGAACTCTTCGCCCTGGAGGCCCGTCCGACGGCGGTCTTCTGCCTCAACGACGAGATGGCCACGGGGGTCTACACCGCCGCCCGGGAAGCGGGCCTGCGCATCCCCGAGGACGTCTCCGTCGTCGGCTACGACGACGCCCCCATCGCCGTCCGCCTCTGGCCGCCGATGACATCGGTGCGCCTGCCGCTGCGGGATATGGGGCGGATGGCCGGCGAGATGCTGGTGCCCAATGCGCTGCGCGAGAAGCGGGCCGACGCGCATGAGGTGCAGCCGCAACTGGTGGTGCGGGGGTCTACGGGGAAGGTGGGGTAGGGGACCCTTGGCCAAACCTGTCCTGCGCGTCATCCTCGCCGACCAGCTCTCCACGCGGCTCGCCGTCGTGGCCGGCGCCGACAAGGCCCGCGACGTCTTCCTGATGGCCGAGGTCATGGCTGAGGCGACCTACGTCAAGCATCACGTCAAGAAGATCGCCTTCCTGTTTTCGGCCATGCGCCACTACGCCAAGGCGCTGCGGGCGGCGGGGTACCTCGTGCGGTATGTGGGGCTGGAGGATGAGGGGAACAGCCAGAGCCTGGACGGCGAGATCCTGCGGGCGGTGGAGGCGCTCGCGCCCGAGCGCGTGGTGATCACCGAGCCGGGCGAGTGGCGGCTGGCCGACGGGCTGGAGGCGCTGCGGCTGGCCCTGCCGGTGGACCTGGAGATCCTGCCCGACACGCGGTTCCTGTGTTCGCATGCCGAGTTCAACGCCTGGGCGGGCGACCGGCGCGAGCTGCGGATGGAGTACTTCTATCGGGAGATGCGGCGGCGGCACGACGTGCTGATGGAGGCCGACGGCAAGCCGGCCGGGGGGCGCTGGAACTTCGATGCCGACAACCGCAAGCCGCCCAAGGCGGGGCTGACCTCGCCGCCGCGGCTGAGCTTCAAGAAGGACGCCATCACCTTGGAGGTGCTGGAGTTGGTGCGGCGGCGGTTCCCCGAGGGCTATGGGCGGCTGGAGCCCTTCCATTTCGCGGTGACGCGGCGCCAGGCCTTGGCCGAGCTGGACCACTTCATCGCCCATGTGCTGCCGGGGTTCGGCGACTATCAGGACGCCATGGTGCGGGGCGAGCCCTGGCTGCGCCACTCGCTGCTGGCGGCCTA